>JBMCLF010000258.1:0-2501 GCA_048615215.1 Candidatus Brevefilum sp. | reverse complement strand
GAGGGATTCAGCTCTGGCCCAGGTATAGGACACCATCACTGAACCAACTACAGCGAAGAAAACCAGAAGCGCATCCCCCCAGGTTCCGCCTTCAATAAAATACACTAGCAATCCGGCATAGACCACGATCTCAGAATAGCGGTCTATGACCGAGTCGACAAACGCACCATAACGACCACTCTCCTGTCGCAGACGTGCCATTGTCCCATCCAAAGCATCCAGCGGCCAGATCAACATAGCTGTAAAGCCGCCCCAAAAAAGCCTTCCGGTGGCAAGCAATACTCCAGCGGCCATGTTCCCGACCAGGCCAAAGGTTGTAATGATGTTGGGTCGGATCCCCAAACGGTTCAAAAAACCAGCAATGGCGATCAGAACATCTTTAAACACACGACGCAAAAAATCAGTGAAAGTCTCTGGAGAAGGTTCTTGAGAAGAATTCATGAGTTTAGTGTAACACACACCAGCTTCAAATGGCTAAAATTTACCCCGCCGAATCATCTTCTTCGTTAATATCAATCAGAATTTCTCGTTCTCGCCCCCCTCCTTGTGATGGGCCTATAACGCCCATCTCTTCGAGCTGATCTACCAGACGCGCTGCACGAGGATAGCCTACATGAAGCCGACGCTGGAAATATGATGCGCTGGCATGTCCTTCTGATTTGATCAATTTGATGGCCTCATCAATCAGGACTTCGTCTTCATTCTCTTCCCCTTCTGCACCAACATTTTCTTCCCATGGCGGTTCATCGGTGTCATCATAGCGAGGTTGAGTTGACTCATCTTTGGCCTTTTCCTGCTTTTTCCACCATTGAATGACCTTATCGAGTTCTTTATCGGAGACAATCACACCCTGAGCTCGCATGGGTAAGCCGATTTCCGGATGCAAAAATAACATGTCCCCTTTGCCAAGCAAGGTTTCTGCTCCACTGGTGTCAAGGATCACCCTTGAATCGATTGATGTCGCCACCGTAAAGGATATCCGGGTGGGGAAATTGGCCTTGATTAAGCCTGTAACCACATCTGTGCTGGGACGCTGTGTTGCGACGATCAGGTGAATACCAATCGCGCGGGCCTTTTGTGCCAGCCGAATAATGGCATGTTCCGTCTGATCCGGTGCTGAAATCATCAAATCCGCCAGCTCATCGATAAGAATAACAATTATTGGCAGCTTTTTCTTGCCCTGGCGGGACATCTTCAGATTGTAAGAATCAATATTTCGGGCATGCGCCTTTTCAAGAAGCTTGTAACGAAAGTCCATTTCCGTTGTTGCCCATCGCAAGACACCCAGAATGCGTTCGATTTCAGTCTCCACATTGCCCATCAGGTGAGGTAAACCATTAAAGCGCATCAATTCCACCCGTTTCGGGTCAATCATCGCCAGTTTAAGGTCCTCAGGTGTATTGTTCATGACCAGGCAGGTGGTGAGTGCGGTGATGCACACACTCTTGCCCGAGCCTGTTGTACCGGCGATCAACAAGTGCGGCATGCCTGCCAAATCTGTCACGATTGGACGGCCTGATACGTCCCTGCCGAGGGCAAGCGCCAGCGGTGAATTGATCCGGTAAAAAGCCTCCGATTGCAGCAAAGACCGAAGTGTAACATTAGAACTATTCGGGTTGGGAATTTCAATACCGACATATGATTTTCCAGGAACAGGTGCTTCGATCCGCAATCGTTGTGCTGAGAGTGCCAGGGCCAAATCCCGTTGCAGAGAAGAGATCTGCGAAACCCGGATTTTGTGTCGTTCATCATCCGACCTATCGATATAACCGGGTTCAACAGCAAACTGAGTGACCGTCGGACCGGTCCTGAAGCCGACCACCTTGGCCGGAATACCAAACTCATTCAGGGTCTTCTCAATCAGTCCTGCGCTCATGTTGATTGATCTCGTATCAGGTTTTATCGCATCACCCTTCTGCAGCAAATTCATCGGAGGCAGTTCTGGTGGACGTTCGCGGGCGCTTTCTGGCTTTTCAACAGCCGGCGAAGGAGAATCAAAGGATTTGCGAAATTCTGGCGGCAACCAGACCTGTTTCTTTGGCGGCTCCCTTTTGACAGATTCTTGCTCATCAGGTTCAGAAACGACGGCCTGTGCCTTTGTAATTGATGAGGTTGCTTTCTCCTCGCTATGGTTAGCCTGGCGCGGCAGTTGTGACCGGACAAAATTCTCTAAACGGGGGAAAATTCGAAATGCCAGGATCAGGCAAAGGCCCAAAAGCGCTGCAAGGATCACAAATCCGGCAGTTGGACCAAAGGCCAGCCTGAAAATTTCTGCAATTCCCCAACCGATCACACCGCCGGGGTCAAGCCCAACCCGTGCCTCACTCGCTCCACCGCCCTTTGCCAGGGAGAACATTGCCAGCAGCACGAAAAAAGCGATCTCAAATGCAAGGACCCTGCTTACCGAAGTTCGCTCCGGTGGATGTTTACGCCATCGGATAACAAGTAATGCAAAAACAATCAGTATGATCACAAGCAAAAAGCGCCCCAACCCAATCGAA
>JBMCLF010000257.1:0-2505 GCA_048615215.1 Candidatus Brevefilum sp. | reverse complement strand
TATCCAAAACCTGTCAGCACCCATCCAACACCGGCAATCGCCAGCGCTTCTGAAATCTTCGTCGCAAGCCCCCAAATCCCATAGTACATCCCGCTGCGAAATTCACCGGTTTGCACACGGTCAAAATCAACCACATCGGCCACCATAGCCAACGGGAAAATCCACTGTGCGCCAAAGCCGATGCCAGCCAAAACAGCCAGCGGGTATATCAGCGCGGTTTTCTGATCGGGAAGTAAGAAGGAACCGCTAACCGCCAATGCGCCGATCGCCATGCCGATGGCATATGTCGGTCCTTTGTCCAGCTTTTCACTAAATTTTCGCCACACAGGTAATGAGAGGGTCACACAAATCAGCATCAAGCCCATCACCAAAGGAACTTCTGCCGCCATTTGAAGCTGATATTCCAGGAAAAAGGCCATCAACGTTTTGATGAGGGCAAAGGACAGGTTAATGATTAAATATGCTGCACACAGGATTAAAAACGGTTTGTTTGTAAAGGTAGCGCGGATACTCTGCCAGACGTTGGTGTTTGCTTTTGTTTGCTGTACTTTTTTGCGTTCTTTAATTCCCATAGCAGAGACGATCAACACCACTGCACAGATTGCGCCATACAGAATGCCGATGAAGCCCCAGCCGCTTCTCTCAATGGCGAACGCTCCTACGATCACGGGCGTCAAGGCCACACCAACCAGATAGGCAGGTACAGCCATGACCATTCTAAAGGCGGTTAATGCGCTGCGTTCATCATAATCATCTGTCAGTTCTGAGGTGAGGGCATAATACGGGACATTGGTCATTGTCCAAAGGGTATCGAAGAGGATAAAAGTCAATGCAATCCAGGTAAATGTTGCGATCCGTGAAGCGCCTGGTGGGACAAACCACAACAAGGCAACGCTGATCCCTAAGGGGATTGCGCCGAAAAACATAAAGACGCGCCGCCGGCCAATCTTTGAATTGGTCCGGTCAGCCATCCAGCCAAACAAGGGATCATTAGCGGCATCCCAAAATTTGCCAATCATTAAGGCGTTTCCCGCCAGGGCAGGCGGAATCAAAGCGCCATCAGTGTAAAATTTCATCAGAAAGAACTGAATCGCTGAATTGATGATCGCATTGCCAATATCACCAATGCCATAAAAGAATTTTGTCAAGAAGCTCAGCTTTCCGGACGATTCTCTTTCGACGGGTATGGATGGGATGGCTTTGGTGGCTTTCATGTTATCTCGCTCCATTTCTTGATCGCTTCTTTAAGCGGGGTGTCTGGCAGGCTTGTGAACTGCAAGTTTTCAAATAAGGCTGGATAGCTCAGCGCTGGCTTTAGGACTTCTTCTGGCAGGGTGTCGATAATTTCCGCCATGCTGCTGTGGGTAACTTCAGAAATCTGCTGTAACGTCTCTCGGGACTCTCGCTGGGAAGCCTGCCTGTGGGGAGGGTATCCTTTCCCGGACTCGACGCTGAATAATGCATCAAAAATCATGCGCAGGTTAACATCAGAAGCCCAACCGTAAGCCTGATTTAGCATCAGAGATATGCAATTCCCGCCGTTGATCTGTGTGAACAGCCAGGCATCCAGGGGCGTCATGATATGCCCGCAGAATACCCCCGGGTATTGCATGGCAGCGTTCAAAAAGCCCTGTCCGGTACCGCAACCGCCTACCACGAAATCTGCAGCACCCAGGTTGAGAAACAAGGCGGTGAGTAATCCGGTATGGATATAGGTCAATTCAGGATTGCCTCCATTTTCTGTCATACCGGCGTTGATTAGGGTATGACCCCTGCCTTCGAGGGCAGCCAGAATATCCTGATTCTTATTTGCTGCACTGGTTTCGTTGAGTATCGCAATTCGCATGCTGGTCCTTCCTCCTCTGATTGTTTGTTAAATGAAAAAACGTCAAAGTCCGATTTGATGTCGAAGCCTCTGGGTTTCCTGGACCCAATTGCCCACATTCCAACGTCCGAAGACGCCCATGCCGCCCAGGGGATTTGGCCCGTAATACACCGGTACATGGATGAGGGAAAGCCCTTTATGGGCAAAGGCCTCACTCAAAGCATCTCGCAGATCTGAAGGAGAATCGCCGCCAGTTATTGCCAGTACCCCTGGAACGCTCTGTGCCCAACGAACATAATCAACAGGTTGATGATTGTTCGTGACAAAATCATTACCATATTGGTCCTGCTGCAAGCCCGATATTGCTCCCATCCGGTTGTTATCGAACAGAAGAATACAGCCCCGCGCACCATACTCCATACCATCGATCAGAATTTGAGGGTTCATGGTAAAAGAACCATCGCCAGTAAATGCAAGGAAAAAGGGCGGATCATCCATGGCTGCGGATGAGAGCAAGGCTGATACAGCAAATCCCATATAACTGGCACCGGTATCGGTGTAAGTCCGTCCAGGTTTGCTATCTGCAACGATCTGGAAGCCATTCGCCTGGACATCCCCAGCGTCAAAGAAGAACAAAACATCCTTTCCTTCGGCCCAATCTGCTGCCACTCTTATTGCTG
>JBMCLF010000256.1:0-2514 GCA_048615215.1 Candidatus Brevefilum sp. | reverse complement strand
CCTCAAAGGTTAACAACCTGGTGGTCCCATGAAAGGCTTCTTCCAATGAAATCTTGACCAGATGCTCAATGTCCCGTCCGCGTGCGGCTGTTTGTGTTCCAGGCCGGCGTGCAGTCCGTCGTGTGCCACGAACCCCGCCCATGCCACCGAACAGAGTTTCGAAGAAATCTGAAAAGCCGCCTAACCCCCCACCAAACATCTGCTCAAACTCTTCTTGAGAAACGGTGCGGTACTGCGCCCCGCCAGGTTGGCCCCGTGTTGCCCATTGCGACCAATCGAAGTCCTCTGGCCGCCCGCCGGTCCGCTGATATTGCTTCCATTGTGAACCAAACTGATCATATTTTTTGCGTTTCTCTTCATCAGAGAGCACCTGATAGGCTTCGTTTATATCTTTGAACTTCTCTTCTGCTTTGGGATCATCGGGATTGACATCCGGATGATATTTTCGAGCAAGTTTTCGATAGGCTTTTTTGATTTCATCCTTGCCAGCATTCTTGCCAACGCCCAAAGTCTGGTAATAATCTTTATATTCCATCAATGATTCCTTTTTTCATTCGCTTAATTTAAGTATTTTACGTCTGATTTATCAAAAAAGCATTAGAAACCTTTGGAAAATATTCCAAATTTGCTAACAATCAGATTACCACGAATAAAAAAGGCCAGGCAAAACACCCGGCCTCAAAAATCACAAATCTATCGGTCAAATAATTTCAGGGTCGAAATTCCCGCGAAATTCTTTGGGCAAGAGTGCCGCAATTTGTGTCATGATAAGGTTGCCGGCCGAATGGATCTCACTTCGGGTGGGCCGATCTGGGTTTTCTGATTTAAGCGGCCCGAATACCTCGCCAATCTTTGTCCAGACCCGTAAGCGGCGTTTTTCTTCTGTTATCGTTTTAAATAATTTCCAATCATTATCGCTGATCGTGCCTATCGGCAAAATCGGCACGCCTGTGCGCAGCGCCATATATGCTGCTCCTGGAAGGGCATGGTTGAGGGGACCGTCGTGGACATGCCCTTCCGGGAAGATCACCAGAACCCCATCCTGCGAAAGCACCGCTTCCGATGCATGCAGCGCTTCAAAATTTGGCGTGCCCTGTTCAATCTTTATCGTTTCCCAGGCATTGGGGAAAAAGCGCATAATAGGCGGCGCATTGGGCATCTCAAAATCACCAATGAATTCCAGCGGCCAGTGCGTCACATGGATTGGGGCAACCGTATCCATAAAGCTGAAGTGATTACCAACCATCAACAAAGGCCCCTTTTCGGGAATATTCTCCCTCCCGGTTACCTCCCAGCGAGTCAGGATACCACCGACCACACCAATCCCAAATCGCAGCACACTGCGGATAAACCGGCGCCTCGGCCAGGGAAATTTTTTAATATATTTCTGGGTCAAATCGCTGCCGGTCATAAACTTTCCTTTACTGGGTAGTGGCTGCAACGAATAACGAATTATTCGATCCACAGTTAAGAATATCTGGGGATCTTAAACCGCCTCTTATTATAACCAAAATCAACGAGATTAGATGTGCCCATAAACCACATGCAGGCAGGCCTAATTCTGAATCGTATATGAAACGGTTAGTGTTGGGCGCGAACCTCCGGAACCTAATTTGTGGTTTGCAAAATTTTAAGCAGATCTGGCGTGTTGGAAAGGATCAAATCCGCCCCTGCGCGTTTTAATTCCCTTTGTGTCCCAAATCCGCATAAAACCGCCAAAGTTTGTGCTCCCGCTGCTTTTCCAGAACGGACATCAACGATTGTATCGCCGATCATCAAACAATCTCCAGGCGTCAAACCGAGTTGTTCAGCAGCAAACTCTACAGGATCAGGAAATGGCTTGGTGTGGTTGCAGGTTTGTGAGGTAACAATGGTTTTGAAATAAGGTACGAGATCGAAATATTGCAAAAAGCGCATCGTACTGTGTTTATCCCTGGCACTGACCACAGCCATGGGAAAGCGTTCCGATAACTCTTCAAGCATTTCCTTAACACCGGGAATAAGTTTATGAGCGTCATCCTCATGAGGTTTATCCGATCCCTTTTGGGCAAGCCAGTTATAAACACTGGCGATCACCCCATCAAGGCCAACACGGTCCGTCAGGCTGTAGAGAAAATTGGCGGGAGTCTCGCTGAACATCACCAACCATCGAGAGAAGTCATGTGGATCACGATCTTTGAACAGCCAGTGAAGAGGCTTTAAAAAACCAATAATTTCTTTTACCATGAGATCGTCCGTGTCGCTCAATGTCCCATCCACATCAAACAGCAGGCCCTGTATTCTTAAAAGATCGAGGCTTCCTGAGACTTCATCTTTTTCGGACATCTTATTCAAACTGCTCCAGAATAGTTGGGAGCGTCTCTCGTTCAGAGGCTAACAACCAAACGGTGCGGTTGCCATCAAGTTTTAATAACGATGCGGTATTCTCAAACTCCCAGATTGGGTGACCCGCAATTTTATCTTCGGATGATCCCCAACGCCGGTTTGCATAATCTCCAAAAACAGCGCCAAATT
>JBMCLF010000255.1:0-2538 GCA_048615215.1 Candidatus Brevefilum sp. | reverse complement strand
ATATTGGGGACGGCAACAATGTTGCTGTTTCCTTGATGAAAGTTGTCACAAAACTTGGCGCTGATTTCCGCATCGCAAATCCAGATGGATATGATATGCCAGAAGCAGACATTGAAACTGGCAAAACATTTGCCAATCTCTCTGGGGGTTCTGTAACCCTCTTCAGAGATCCTCAGGCTGCAGCAGAGGGAGCAGATGTGATCTACACAGACACATGGACGAGCATGGGCCAGGAGGAAGAAGCAAAGAAACGTCAACTGGTATTCCCTCCCTACCAGGTCAATCAAGGCCTGGTGCAGCTTGCCAACCCGAAATGCATCGTCATGCACTGTCTCCCGGCACACCGGGGTGATGAAATCACCGATGCCGTTGCAGATGGTCCGCACTCCCGGCTTTTCCAGCAGGCTGAGAACCGTATGCATGCTCAAAAGGCAATTCTGGTTGATTGTTTGCTCGGAGACGAATCTGATGAAGCGTAGTGAATTTTTTATAGATTTGGAACAAGAATATGGCGCTCACAACTACAAACCGCTTGATGTCGTCATCGAGAAAGGGGATGGCGTGTGGGTGTATGACGTAGAAGGCAACAAGTATCTCGATTGCCTGAGTGCTTACTCTGCGCTAAATCAGGGCCACAATCATCCGAAAATTAAAGAAGCCATGCTGGCCCAACTGGAGAGGGTTACTCTAACCTCTCGTGCCTTCCGCAACGACAAGCTCGGGCTACTGTACAAGAAACTCCACGAAATGACGGGATATGACATGTCTCTCCCGATGAACAGCGGCGCAGAGGCTGTGGAGACTGCAATCAAAGTCGCACGGAAATGGGGCTATCTTATCAAAGGCATTCCCCGCTACAAAGCGGAGATCATCGTTGCAAACGGTAATTTTCACGGACGCACAACCACGATCATCTCATTTACCTCAAGCGATCTGTATAAGCGGGATTTCGGTCCTTTCACCCCCGGTTTCATCACCGTTGATTATGGTGATCTGCAGTCCATTAAAACCGCAATCAATGAAAATACCGCTGCGATCATGGTTGAGCCAATCCAGGGTGAAAATGGCATCATCATTCCACAAGAAGGATTCTTAAAAGCGGTGGAAGAACTGTGTCGGGAGAATAACATCCTGTTGATCGCTGATGAAATCCAGACGGGATTGGGGCGAACCGGTGCGTTATTTGCCTCCCAGCACGAAAATGTCCGCCCAGACATCATGGTCATCGGCAAAGCACTCTCAGGCGGATTCTATCCCGTCTCGGCCATTCTTGCTGACAGGTCTGTTCTGGGCTTAATTCAACCCGGGGAACACGGATCGACATTCGGAGGCAATCCACTGGGCGCCGCTGTTGCAATTGCCGCCCTGGAAGTCATTGAAGAAGAAAAATTGGTGGAGCGATCACGCGAACTGGGACGGTATATGCAAGATTACATTGAAGAAATCCCAAAGAAAAATATTCGCGATGTCCGCGGGAAAGGTCTTTTCATTGGCATTGAGCTTAAGCACGAACTTGGAGGAGCCAGGCGTTTTGCTGAAGCGCTTGGGGATCGAGGAATACTCGTCAAAGAAACCCATGTTCACACGCTCAGGCTTGCACCACCATTGATCATTTCAAAGGAAACTATTGATTGGATGCTGCCAATTTTGCGTGATGTTTTGCTCATGGATTAATTCGATATCAATGGAGCCACGATGGAACGTTTTGCCAAAATTGTTTGTACTTTAGGCCCCAGTAGCAATTCACAGGAGGCCATCCAGTCCTTGATAGCCGCTGGGATGAATGTTGCAAGACTGAATTTTTCTCATGGTACCCATGAAGCTCATGGGCATTTGATAGAAATTATTCGAAAGATATCAGAACAATCCGGGTTAGCAATAACCATCTTACAGGATTTACAGGGCCCAAAATTACGTATTGGCAAGCTCGAAGGCGAATCAATTCTGCTTAAAGCTGGTGACGACGTCGTATTAAGCTCTTCGGAATCCTTTGAAATTGAAGATGGGGAAATATTCATTCCATTTGAAGTGCCAGATTTGCATAAAGCCCTGAAACCGGGGAATCACATCCTTTTAGATGACGGAAACCTCGAAATGGAAGTTCGGTCGGTGAACGGCGAAAAAATTGAAGCCGTGGTCACGTTGGGGGGAATTCTCAAATCCAATAAAGGGGTCAATTTGCCAGGGGCCAACTTGACCACCCCGATTTTTACTGAGAAAGACCGTAACGACCTGCGATTTGGCCTTGAAAGCGGCGTGGATATGGTGGCCATTTCATTTGTGAGAAATGCAAAAGATATTCAAACGGTCCGTGAGGCAATTCGAGAATTGGCAGAATCAGAAGCCGGCAAAAAAACCCCGATTATTGCCAAACTAGAGCGTCCAGAAGCTTTAGAAGACCTTCAAGATATTATGGATGTCACTGATGGTGTCATGGTCGCACGCGGAGATTTAGGTGTGGAAATGTCTCCCGCAGCTGTTCCAATCGCACAAAAAGAGATCATTTCAAGTGCTAATGCTAATGCCCGGCTTGTGATT
>JBMCLF010000254.1:0-2541 GCA_048615215.1 Candidatus Brevefilum sp. | reverse complement strand
CCAAATTGTCGTGCCAATTGATGTGGACCTGGACAAAGAAACATACGCCCTGATCATCACCGGCCCCAATACCGGTGGCAAGACCGTCAGCCTAAAATCAGTGGGACTGCTGGTGTTGATGGCCCAATCCGGCCTGCAAATCCCTGCTCAATCCGGCTCGATCCTCACCGTTTTTAAGAATGTGTTTGCAGACATCGGCGACGAGCAATCCATCGAGCAGTCTCTCTCAACTTTCTCCGGCCATGTGACTAACATTGTCGAGATCCTGAAAAATGCTGATTCAAAATCTCTCGTGCTGTTAGACGAACTTGGCGCAGGCACAGATCCCCAGGAAGGCTCCGCCCTTGCCCGAGCCGTATTGTCGCATCTGTTGGATCGCAGCATCACCAGCTTGATCGCCACCCACTACCCGGAGCTCAAAGCCTATGCCCACACCACCGAAGGCGTGCTGAATGCCAGTGTGGAGTTCAACCTGGAAACCCTGCAGCCAACTTATCACCTCACGATTGGATTACCGGGCCGGTCAAATGCTCTGGCCATTGCCGAACGGCTGGGACTGCCACAGGACATCATCCAGGGCGCCAGGTCTGAGATCAATCCAACAGATCTGCGCGCGGAAGATTTGCTGGATGAGATCCACCGACAGCGCGATCTTGCCCGGGAAGCCCGTGAGGCGGCTGATGCCGCGCAGCGAGAAGCAGAAAGTCTGCGGAACGAACTGGCGGAAAGGCTTGACCAGATCGAAGATGAGCGCTTTGCCACGCTGGAAGAGGCGCGTCAGGCAGGTGAGCGAGAACTGGAGCGGTTCCGGGAAGAACTCGAAGGGCTGCGTCGCCAGCTGGCCCAGGCCCGACAACCACTGGAAGCAGTTGATGAAGTAGAAGACGTTGTTGAAGCTCTGGAGGAAGATGTTGGTGAACCTGTGGTTCGGAAGGTACCTGAAAAGCAGGTGCGCCAACCAAAGGGACCCTTGCGCCTGGGTGAAAAGGTGCACCTGAGGTCGATCGGGCAGGATGCCGTCGTGACAGCCATTGGTGAAGAAGAAATTGAAGCCCAGGTGGGCCGTTTGCGAATTCGAGCCCGGCGTTCGGATGTCATCCGCAAGGGAGAAACTGAAGAAGCACCAGAAACCACTGAAAAACCAAAACGCGGCGGAATTACAGTCCCACAAACCCATGATTCCCCGGGGGTTGAACTGGATATTCGGGGCCACCGTGTGGATGAGGGACTGGATGCCCTGGATCGCTATCTTGAGAGAGCCTATCTGGCCGGCTTGCCGTTTGTGCGCATCATCCATGGGAAGGGTACCGGCCGATTACGGGATTCGGTCCGGCAAGCGCTGGGTGCCAACCCCCATGTTGCCCGGTTTGAAAGCGGCGAACGAACAGAAGGCGGCGAAGGTGTAACCGTTGCTCATCTGAAGGAACATTAAATTAAAAAGAACCGGCAGTGCTTATATAATCTCCCTTTGCATTGTCGGTTCTTTTGCACATGGTCCCCTCTTTGCCATATGCCCGAGTTCGATGTGAACTGCGCCAAGCATAATAATAACACAAAACCGTTACCAAAACGTGGACACGCCTTAAGGATAGGCATGACCTGCTTCCCAGGTGATTTTTGCTTTGTTAAAGTCTCCGCGTAACGAGTCTGATTGGGTGTGCTCTGAAAGCAATTTCATCAAAGTTTGATAATCTGATCTGTAACTAAGCAGCGAGGAATCATCAGTGACTTTATGTAATTGCGAACAAAATTGTAGCCCCCGAAGTTTCAACCATGCCATATTCCGCTGATTGCTGATCTGCAGAATTTCCGTGATGGTTTCCTGAGCAAAATCAAATTGATGCCTGGAAAGCGCAATCCTCGCCCGGCCGACCTTACACCAGATTTGTTCGTAAACCAGTCCATTGTCAATAACTTCACCTTCCGCCTGCTGGATGTATGCTTCAGCACTTGATAGATTACCCTCAATCAGATCACACAGCCCTAATTTCAGCAGTGCATCGACGTAAATCTGGGTCATGCCGTGCTGCTGGCTGACTTCATGGACGTGGGTTGCAAGCTCCCGTGCTTCGGTTAATTGCCCCATCCAGGCCAATGCCCTGGCCAAGCAAAGATCGTTTTTGAGGCTGAACAAAGAGTCCTTATCATAACCACCCCGAAGCTGTGCAACACGGTAGTGCTGAAGTGCCAGGTTATAGTTTTGTAAGTGTTGGTAAATATCACCAATTACACGATTGGCTGAGATGATTGAATGCATGTAACTATGTTCTTCGCCCAATTTCAGAGCCTGGCTGGCATGTTTCAGGGCTTCATCTAGATGGCCCTGATTTGTCTCCGCTTCGCTCATAATCACCAGCAAGATCTGGCTCACAAAGGAGTTTTCCATATTCGTGGCGATCTCTAAACCCTGCAACGAGAATTCTTTACAAGCCTTAAAATCCGCAGCAAGCAGGTGTGCATTCGCCAGTGTATTGAAAGTTCGCATTCGGTTGAATAAACTGATTTTGTTGTAAATGTTGAGATAGATCGAATTTTTCCGGT
>JBMCLF010000253.1:0-2560 GCA_048615215.1 Candidatus Brevefilum sp. | reverse complement strand
TACTGTCAGGCGCTCTCGCATTGCGATCAATGCCTTTCGTTCCTCCTCCAGTTTTTCTTGAAGACGCTCAACCTCTTTCTGGAGGTGGGGAACGTCCTGGAATGCAGCCAGGTCTATCCCGCGCTGTTTTTGCAAAGCCTGTCGTTCCAGAATATCTTGTTTTAGGGCTTCGATCGTTTCACGAATCACGTCTTTGCGCGCCTCAAGAAATTCGCCCATCCTTTCTGGCGTTACCAGCTTTTCCATCCCGGCCCAACTGAGCGGGTCAAACCAGGCCAACCGCACACTGCCATCCCGGTTGTAACGAGGACCGGCAGGTGCATCTTCACCAGAGAAGGGATCCTGGGCATAGAAACCCCATAAACCCCTGAAATTTTTCACCCAGAGTGTTTCGGAATCAATCAGCACTGGCTCGGACCAGGCTTCATCTCCTCCCGGACCAATACACATCCCATCTCCAAGGGCGTAATCGACATAGGGAATCGCGAACCGCTCTTCCTTGCGGCCAGTCTCATAATTGGGCTCTTCCCTAAAGATCTGCCTGAAAATGGAGAGGATGCCTCTGCGTGCAGCTCTGAGAGGACGCAGAAATGGCAGGCTGAGCTGGGCGAGGTATTCACCCGGTCGATAGTAAGCAGCGTGGGAACCGCCTCCTACATAAACCACTGGATGTTCCCCCTCCTTCTCAACTTCAGCATCGCGCCAGTGCCGGCGCAGGTCATCACCGGAATCGTTATGCCGGGCATAAGCCACCCATTCAGGACGGATTCTTCCATCCTCTCCTTCGTAACAATAAATATTGACCATCTCCCAATCAGCTTCATGGTCATTAGCGCCAAAGAACCCGGACCGCCAATTATTGAAAGGATAAAAATACCAGTACTGCAAGACGATCCAACCGCCCTGGCGGACAACCCTTCCGTAATACTGAAATTTTCTTTTAGCTGTAAGCATCTCGTCAAAGGTCGCCATGGCGGCTGCCATTGCATCCCCGGGCACCCGGCCTCTCAAAAGCAGGATCAGGGAAAAGAATACATCAATCAGCCTGGCCAGATAGCCCACTCGTGCCAGCCGGCTGCGAGAGGGGCGGAAATTCCATTCGCTGCCTGTTTCTCGCAATCGAGAAAATTGATACTCAGCCAATTCACGGATATTCATCGGGGAAATGAATTGGAGGAAATACATATCGTTTGTACCAGTCAGACGTAGTTCACCCAAACGCTCAAGATCCAACATTTCTTCCGATATGATCTCCCTGGGGGGTAATTCGCGAGACTGGACCCACAAGCTGGCACGTGCCACATAATCCGCGACATTATAAGGAAAGAACCGTTCACCACGTGTGAACTTTAAAACTGGTTCAAATTGCCTCAGGAGCGTTTTTTCATTTATCTCAATCGCCATGGAGTTCCTCCCCCGCCCAGGAGCGCAAGAACCACTGACGAACTTCAGCATTGTTCAAATACAAGACCATAAAAATGCCAATGGCAATTAACCAATAGGATTGATTGGGCTGATAAACAAAGTAGAGCCCGATGCCAGTTACCAGCACGGCATTCTGAGCAACCAGGCTCATGATCCAGGCCATTGGTCTGCCGCGGCGAAAAGTTAATGCTGCATAAAGGGCTGCCCCTGCACCCAATAACAGCACAAAAAAGCCGATCAGGCTGAACAATAAAATCTCATCACCTACGACATCCCCGGGTGTTGCAAGTGCAAGCTGAAAGGCTTCCCGAATATCTTCCCATAAGACTGAAAAGTCTAGCAAAAATGTCCAGTGCTGGGTCAACAGGTTCAATCCGATGAAAATCAAACCCGGCACCTGCAGCAGCAGAAAAACGGTCAGCAGTTTGATCAAGCGGGGTTTTTGTGATTTTGGTTCAGAAGGCATAATCGCTCTTTTTGGTAGATGTCTTTAGAATAATTTTAGTGTTAACAAAGGCTTAGTGCAAATAATCGACAATTCCCGATCGCTCAATCCAGGTGAAAGACACGCCACACGCGGTATAATCAGATTTGCAAATAACAATCATGGAGAAGTGAATGACGGACAGAAAAATACGTGTTTTGATTGCAAAGCCAGGTCTTGATGGCCATGATCGAGGGGCTAAAGTCATTGCCCGAGCCTTGAGAGATGCGGGCATGGAAGTGATTTACACCGGCCTTCGTCAGACGCCGGAGATGATTGCCGAAGCGGCCCTGCAAGAAGATGTGGACGTGGTTGGCTTATCTATCCTTTCTGGTGCGCACAACGCTTTAGTACCGGCTGTTATCGACCAACTGGAAGCCAATCAACTTCAAGATGTCAGGGTGTTTGTCGGAGGCATCATCCCCAAGGAAGATATCCCATCCTTGTTTGAGAAAGGCGTATATGCCGTTTACGGCCCGGGCACGGATACCCAAACCGTTGTAAAAGAAATCCGGCAGGCCATTAACAAACAAAACGAATAAAAATGCCAGAATTAGATCCGAATGCCATCCGCCAGGGTGATCGGCGTGTCCTTTCCAGAGCCCTGACGGCTATAGAAAATAACTGGCCTGAGAGCCGAAAGATTCAGGC
>JBMCLF010000252.1:0-2572 GCA_048615215.1 Candidatus Brevefilum sp. | reverse complement strand
CCTCCATTGGCGCCGGCCTGATCATGCCCTTTATGAACATTTTCTTCAGCAAGGTCCACAACCAGCCCGACCCTGTGATTGGCACGATGTTCGCCTGGGGATCGCTGGCAATGGGCGTAGGCCTGATCCTGGCCCCTGCACTTGCCGACCGTTTTGGTAAGATGAAGGTGGTGGTCTTCACTCAGGGGCTCTCAATCCCCTTCCTGGTGATGCTGGGATTCTCACCCCTCTTCGGGTTGAGCGCATTGGCCTATTACGTTCGATTGACCCTGATGAACATGACCTCCCCCGTTTATCAAACCTTTGTTATGGAGCAGGTGGATTCAGAATCTCGGGCGATGGTCGCCAGCCTCAACAGCATGATCCACAGCTTTGGCCGAGCCTTCAGCCCAATCATCAGCGGTTGGCTGCAGGTGCAATATGGGTTTGGCCCACCTTTCTTAGGGACAATCATTCTTTATGTCATCTCAATTGTGATGTATTACTTCTTCTTCCTGCGGGGGCGGGAAAAGCGTCGTATCCACTAAATAGGACGTTTCATCCCTATAACAAAAATCTTCCCCATATCATATGTTATTTACCAGCGCAGCAGCGCCAGGGCCATTACGGCTTGCCAGGGTAGCACTTTGAAGGCTCCGCGCGCCACTGCAGCTTCCACCTCTGCACGGGAGAGTTTCAATAAAACCTGCTCCTCAAGATCGTCTGAATTGATCTCGGCCACAGGGTAAGCATCTCGAGCCAGGAAGAAATGAGCGATTCCATTTCCCCGGTTGCCGTCCACCACAAACTGGCCTAAAGCCTCCCAGTTGCGGGCTTCGTAACCCGTTTCTTCCAACAGCTCACGTTTTGCTGCTGCAAGTGGATCTTCTCCCTGTTCAATGTAACCGCCGACCGGTGCAAGGCTGGTGCCCTCAATACTGTATTTAGTCTGGCGAAAGCACAAATACTCATTTTCTTCAGTGATGACCACAATATTCACAAAATCGGGCGATATCAGCCAGGGCCAGTTTTCAATAACCTGTCCATCCGGCAGCTGTACAGTGTGCGTTTCCACCTTAAGAAAAGGCGGCATGTCCAGAGCTGCTTTTCTGGCAATCGTTTCCCATGTTTCCATTTTTTAATCTCCTGCTGCCGTGTTGTTGTAAAAAAATTTTATTGTTGTTGCGCTTTTTGGATATGCTGCAGGTGAAAGCGGTATTCATGGATCATCGCCTTCAACCAGGACTTAAAACCTTCGTTGGTGCGGAAGCGCGCCACAGGGATATCACCCAGAGCCTCATCGAAGTTATTAAAAGAATCTCTGAATGCTTCCAGGCTTTCCTCCCAGGAAAGGTCTGCCCGGGAGGTCACGGATGTCCGATTAAAGGCATCAATGTCATACTCAAATTCTTTTTTTTCGCTTGAAAGTAATTGTTTCACTATCGGCAGGGATTGCACCTGCCATCCCGTGAGATGATCAACAACTGCTTTGGCTGACCATTCTCCACAAATCCCCGGTTCATAAGCCTGATTAGAAGAGAGTTCCTCACAGACCGCCAGAAATTTCTGGAATTGTTCCTTCAACTGCGAAACGAGTTCCTGAGGGGTTGGAGGGGGCATATGATCTTTTGACATATAAACCTTCCTTTATTTTTGATTTCTTAATTAATTATATCGATTAAATGATTAGCAGGGACGCAGCGCACACAGCGTCCCTGCTATTTTTTGCCCCATCGTCAAATGGGAGAATATTTCGCCCCTGAAAATATTCGGTGGTTTACTCGTAAATGTTGTAATGTTTCAACCAATAATTCACCATTATCTCAACACATTACATCTTAATTATATAGAATACCAGGCTTCAAACTGGTTTAACGGGGAATTTTTGCTAATAAATTGGAACACAGAAAGGCATTTCAGAGGTTCAAAACTGCTCGCCTCAAATTTGCTGCGCTGCTGATATGCAATATCATGCGCCTCACCGGTTATCCTTCGTTAATTGTGTGTGAGAAAGGTCATCCGGCTCAAAGCCTTTGATAACCTTTAAAAGACCTTCCCGAATGGGAGGCCAGCGGCGCAGGTAAAATGCTTATTCAATCAACCCCTTCTCACGTCTGCGGGTTGAACCTCCATGTCTGCGGCTGAAACAGCCACGCCTTTGAAATTTTCAAAGGTTAAGTCTCTGAACGGCAGGTCAAGGTTCTTCTTGACGATCTCAAGAAGCCCCAGGTAATTTGTCTCAATTCCACATGACCGGTCCAGCCCGAGCATTTGTGCCACGCCATCAATCAGCGCTGTGTTGGAAGCTTCAATTTCAATGAAATCGCCAAAAGGCAGTTCATCCAGCATCACCTTCACATCCCCCAGCCGATATTCGCTTCGATATTTTTCATAACTTTCAACCACCTGGTAACCCAATGCTTCAAATAATTTTTTAGAAATGGCAAAATCGTCAGCGATGAACTCGAGTTCAGTTCGGGTGATTACCCCATCTTCTATTTCTGCATTTTCTTTATATGTGATTCGAACACGGTCATCCTTGCGGATACGCAACAACCGTCCGTCTTTCTTGAGTCTGTAATCGACGGTATCC
>JBMCLF010000251.1:0-2576 GCA_048615215.1 Candidatus Brevefilum sp. | reverse complement strand
CCTGAAGATCAAATCCCCGCAGTCCTTTGAGGGAGAAATCCCCCCGCCGGGTGCGGTTTGCCGCATCGACGATCTTATGACTGATGGCAAGCAGAAGCCCGAAGACGTGTTCCGCGACGGTATTGTCGCCGTAGCTGGGCACATTGCTGATGGTAATATCATTTTCCTGGCAGTAGTCCACCGCTATATGATCAAAACCGGTGGATCGAGTGGCAATCAATTTGAGATCATCAAACTGCTCAAGGACGTCCTTTCCCAGATTTGAAAATATAAATGTGGAGATCACATCCGCATCGGCATGATCTTTGGCGTTTTTAGCGGTCAATTTTTCTTCCAAAAGGACGAGAGTATGATCCTCTTCCAATTGTGCGAAGGCTTCCCTTTCCCAGGCTTCAATTTCGAAAGCGACGATCTTCATGATTTTTTTCCTTTCTGGATGGGCAGCTAAAACATCCATGTGCGATCCAACTGGAGCTTATTATGATTCATAAATCCTTTGCATATTGAATCTATTGATAAAACATCCTGATTGCTTACTGGATATGGAAAGATTCGATTAGGCTTTGGTTGGAAAAGGTTGGGAATCACGAAGAGCCGGAATAAAAACCCTCGCCCTCGATTCAATCATATGTAACAGGCTGAGTATCAGCGTTCAACACTCAATCAGGAGGAGTCCATACATAACCTCCTCTCCCTGGTGAGGGAGAGGATTTAGGTGAGGGTGACAAAAAAGATTGATGCAAATTGAACAAAAGCTATTATACCAATAAAGAACAATGAGCTGCTGTGACCTGTGCGGATCAGGACTTTAAAAGCCTGTGTCATATAAAAATCATCAACCCATCACCCATTCAAATGTGATCCTACCGTGTCCGGTTCAGTTTCCCCTTTTGCTGTTAATAAAGAAACCACAACCAGAACAATAAAACTCAATGGGATTGAGACGATCCCGGGTTGGTTGATCGGCATGGGCGCATTTGCCGGGTCCAATCCATACCGTACCCACATATCCGGGCTGAGCATGATCAACGAGACTGAGGCAAAAATGCCCACCAAAATGGAGCTGATAATTCCCTGGGCGGTTGTTTTCTTCCAAAACAGCATCATCACCAAAGAGGGTAAATTTGCAGAAGCCGCTACGGCAAATGCCCATCCAACCAAAAAGGAGACATTCATTTCCCTGAAAATGATCCCGAGCACGATCCCGATAGAACCCACGACAATTGACACCAACCGTCCCACACGCACCTTCGTATCATCCGAGAATTTCCTCCGACGAATGCTGCCCATCAGATCGTGCGCCACCGCACCTGAGGCGGCCATAATCAGGCCAGACACTGTTGCCAGAACGGTTGTAAAGGCAATCCCTGAGATCATTGCAAACAGGACTTCACCAAAGCTGCGTGCAAGTAACGGTGCGCTCATATTGCTGGTCTCTGGATTTAATCCGCCGCTATTGATCGCCCCTACACCAAGGTACATCGTAAAAATATAAAATAAACCGATGCTGATGATCGCGATAATGGTGGATTTCCTGGCTGAATCCGGGTCTGGAACCGTAAAATAGCGGATCAGGATATGCGGCAGGGCTGCTGTCCCGAGGAAAAGGGCGAGCATCAGGGAAATAAAGTTCAGCCGATTGAGCAGGGTTGTCCCGGGGGGCTCGCCGGGCTTTGCTTCCAGCGGGAACAATAACCCTGGACGCATGAAAAGCGATCCCTTGATAGGTTCTTCATAATAAACATTAACCTGTACCCCCTCTTCATTCGAAAAAGCCGTATTTTTGGGCTGTTGGACGATCGTATCCGGGTCCGAAATCACCCCTAACAACCGCAAAGGTCCCAAAGCGCCGGTGCTCGTGCCAAACCTCTCTGGAATTTGTGAAACCCCACCAACCTGGCGCATTCGGTTGTCAGAACTCTCCGGCAAGCCGTTTACCATGACACGGCCATCGGGATGGACTGCCCGGAATTGCGTTTCGACAAGGGTCACCGCGCTTTCCTCATCCGATGATAACCGCCACCAATCCTGAATGCGCAGGTAAGTTTCACCTTCAAATTCCTCAAATTCATAATCTGAGACATCTGAACCAGCGGTGTTGACCTGGAGCGTCCTGCCTTTGATATTGACAGTAATAATTTCACCACTCTCATCCACTGGCACAAGATATGAAATCTGGTAAAGGACCAGTGTCTCTTCAGATGTATTGGGATCAACCTCTACATGACTTCTGAGAACCTGGGCACCTGGGAGATCAACACTGAGGTTTCCATCCTGAAGCTCAGCGGAAATTTCTCTGAATTGGTAGCTGCCCAAATCACGTTCCCCCTCCTCAAAATATGATTGATTGACGCTAATACCTCTCACCAGAACAGCACCCGTCAAAATCGCGGCAAAGAGTAACAAAAGGCCGCCGTTGAAAAATTGGACATAGGTAGTGGAGGTCATACCGCCGACAGCGACTATCAGAATGACAGCCGACCCCACGATGATCACGCCCCAGAAATGAGAAATGCCTAATAAGGGCTCGATCAGCACCCCGGCGCCGACCATTTGCGGCACAAGGTAAAACAACG
>JBMCLF010000250.1:0-2584 GCA_048615215.1 Candidatus Brevefilum sp. | reverse complement strand
GCCCGGATCTCAGGCGCTTTTCCGGAGCCCCGCACCATCGTTACCAAACCAACATTGATCACACAAAATGCCACTCGGGCATGGCGGCTGGGGTTGATCTGCGATCCATCGGCAGCCATCACAGTGAACACCCCGGGCAGGTCAGGCATGGGCACAACCGCATCCAGCGGCTCATCCAGTGGAACCGCACAGCGCAGGTTAGCATCAGTTTCTGCTGCTTTCTCAAAAATATTCCGCAGGTCACCCAGACGGTCAGCGTAGGCCTCGAACAGGTCGGTGACCTCCTGACGGCGGGTAGCGAGCTTCTCATAGCGCGCTCTGGCCTGAGCGCTGAAGTCGTTGAGTTTTTGCTGTATTTCAATCAGGTTGACGGGCATGATTTCCTCGAAGCGGTTGGAACATTTGTTTTATTATTTTACAGTTCTTCAGATCTGCTGGCAAGCCATAAAACAATTATAACGAATCTTCCGTATCTCCCTCCTATTACCAGATGAATCCTGTCAACGTCATTCAGAACAGAACATTTAATACGAGTCAACAATACCTGACACCTTATCCCTCCTTCCTTTTCCTCGCGTTGACAGCTCCCTTCCCACCGGATATACTTCTATCAGAATTAAACCAATAACCTTCGGGGCAGGGTGAGGGCTTACGGCCCAATTCCCGACCGGTGGTACTCCCCAATCGGGGGATAGCCCACGAGTGCGAAAAGCACATGAACCGGTGAGAAACCGGTGCCGGCGGTAACAGTCCGAATGAAAGAAGGTCTTGGCATATCTACATATGTCCAACCAGGCCCCGAAATCAAACACGGGGCTTTTTTTATGACCAGAGACCAAAATTTGACTGGCAGAGATCGATTCAGCGGCTTGTCCCGGCTGATGTTATTGCTCACCTCACTGATCGGCGGAATACTGCTGTGGTATTTACTCTCACTCTTGCTGGATCTGCCGGCTTTCATCCTGCCCGGGCCAGGGCTTGTCTGGGCGCGGTTTTTGAAGTCTCTGAGAGATGGCCAATTGCTGCACCATTCTCTGGCTACCTTGCTGGAAGTGATCGCCGGCCTCCTGCTGGGGGGTTTGGCAGCCACGGTGCTCGGGTATTTGCTCTCCAAATCATCCACGCTTGAGAAATTGATTTCCCCTTACCTGGTAGCCAGCCAATCGATCCCAATTGTAGCCATCGCGCCCCTGCTGGTGATCTGGTTCGGCCCGGGAATCTTTTCCAAAATCCTGATTTGCAGCCTGATTGTCTTTTTCCCGGTGTTGATCAACACCGTAGTCGGCCTGCGGGAAGTGCCACAGGACCTGCGTGAATTGATGCGCTCACTGCGCGCCAGCCGAACCCAGACCTTCTGGAAGCTGGAAGTCCCCGCTGCCATGCCCATCTTCTTGGGGGGACTGCGGGTTGGGGCAACCCTATCCGTGATTGGCGCAGTGGTCGGTGAACTGGTAGGCGCAGACCGCGGATTGGGATTCCTGATCAATGTTGGCCGGGGTCAATACGATACCGCCCTGGTCTTTGTCTCCGTTATCACCCTGATCGCCATGGCCATGGCGCTGTATGGCCTGGTTGTACTTGTTGAAAAGCAGCTCTTATCATGGCAATCCTGGCGCCATAAAACAGGATAGCAGAAAATATTTTTAAACTTATAAGGAGTATTTCTGAATGCGTAAACACATCTTAAGAATCATTGGCGGGTTAACCATTGTCCTGTCCCTGCTATTGACAGGATGTCAGGGTGAAGGACAAACGAGTGAAAATGAAGTCATCTCAACAAAGTTGACCATGGGTTTTATTCCCAATATTCAATTTGCACCGGTGTACGTGGCCCTCGAAAAGGGTTATTTTCAGGAGGCCGGTTTTGATGTGGATCTGGAATATGGCGATGAACCTGACGCCGTGGCGCTTGTGGGCGCGGGCGAGCAGACCTTTGCCATCGCCAGCGGCGAGCAGGTGCTTTTAGCTCGCGAGCAGGACCTTCCGGTGACCTATGTGGCTGCCTGGTATCAGGAATTTCCTGTCGGCATTGCTTCCCTGGCCGAAGCCAATATTCTTGCCCCTGAGGACCTCGAAGGTCAGCGGGTGGGCATCCCGGGACTGTATGGCGCCAGTTACATCGGTTTCAAAGCCTTACTTCAGGCTGGCAATTTGACAGAAGAGGATGTTGATTTGCGTTCGATCGGTTTCAACCAGGTCGAGGCGATCGTGACGGATCAGGTTGACACTGGCGTGATCTACCTGGCCAACGAACCCGTCGTTCTCCGCGCCCAGGGTTACGATGTCAATGTGATCCGAGTGGCCGATTATCGAGACCTTGTTTCCAACGGCCTGGTGACCAACGAAACAACCATCGAAAATGAGCCCGAAAAAGTGACCGCATTCATTGACGCCCTGCTAAAAGGGATCGCCGATACAATCGATAACCCCGATGAAGCCTACGAAATCAGTGAAAAATATGTAGAGAATTTAGTAGACGCAGATGAAACAATCCAGCGCGAGGTCCTTGCAGAATCTATCAAACTCTGGGAGACCGACCGCCTGGGCTACAGCGAGCCCGACAGTTGGGACAATATGCAGCAGG
>JBMCLF010000249.1:0-2588 GCA_048615215.1 Candidatus Brevefilum sp. | reverse complement strand
TTGTCAGGCAAAATTGGTGTGCGCTGGAAAGGATTGAAGTAAAACCCACAGACCTGTGGATCGCCCTGGATGCCATTGCAGACCCGGGCAACCTGGGGACGATCATGCGCACTGCAGATGCCGTTGGTGCCCGTGGTATCATCCTGCTTGGCAATTCAACTGACCCACACGATCCAACCGCCGTCAAAGCAAGCATGGGCGCGATTTTTTCACTGGACCTGGTACAGGCCGAATGGGAACCGTTTACACGCTGGCAATCATCTCAGAACCTCATGATGGTAGGCACCTCAGACAGCGCAAAAAACGATTACCAGGGGGTTGCTTACCAGCGTCCATTAATTCTGCTGATGGGCAGCGAACGTCACGGCCTTTCGGAAAAAATGCAGTCCGCTTGCGATCCTATGGTCTTCATTCCCATGGCAGGCCGCAGCGACTCGCTCAATCTGGCAGTGGCAACGGCTGTCATGCTGTATGAAATTTACAACCAGTTTCGAACCCAGGAGGAAGCCACACCATGATTGCAACCATCACCGGTGAAATCACCCAGGTTCTTGAAGGACAAATCGTGATCGAGGTCGGCGGGGTTGGGCTGCTCCTTCACCTGACCGATGAAACCTGTCATAACTGCCGGCCAGGAATGAAGAAGGCCTATCACACCTACCTGGTGGTTCGTGAAGACCATCTTTCACTCTACGGTTTTGAGCTGGTTGAAGAGCGGGATCTTTTTGTCCACCTGATCAGTGTGGCGGGTGTGGGACCCAAAACAGCCCTCGCTTCTCTCTCCACACTCACGCCGGAGACTGTCCGGCGGGCAATCACTGGCGATCAACCGGAGATCTTCACCCGGGTCCCCGGCATTGGGAAGAAAACCGCACAGAAGATCATCCTCGATCTGCAGGGAAAAATTCAGCCGCTCGAACCCCTGGAAGCCGCCTCACACATGGATGATGTCGACACGGAAGTCATGGAGGCCCTGACCGCTTTGGGTTATTCTATTGTCGAAGCCCAGGCAGCCCTGCAATCCATCAACAAGGATGAGGCAGAAGATGCTGAAACCCGGCTGCGAAAAGCGCTGCAATATTTCAGTTAACGTGAGAAAAAATCATAACGCAGGTGATCAGTGCACAAGAGTTTTTATTTCCGATGGGATTTAAAATTTTCTTTGCGAAATGACACCCGAGATTCTATACTAAAAACTTTTCGCACCCTTCCAGCCGCAAATCTTCTTTTGTTTAAACAGGTATCTTATTTATCAGGGACTAACTATGAAAATTCCATATAGTTTATTCTATTTTCATAAATATGATCATTAATTTTTTCAACATCTAACTAATTTCCAGAGTGTTCATCCTTAAGGTTAAAAAGCTGAATAGGTAAAATTAGTCAGTGTAACAAAACATAAATTTTCGGAGGTATTTTGGCGCGGATTCTTCAGGGTAAATCCCATAAATGGCAGCTTGGTGACGTACCCATCGGCAGCGGTGATGCTGGCGAGGTGTACACGGCTGTCTGCATGGATTCACCGAATATTGAGGGTGTGGTCAAAAAGCCAGCGAAGGTCGCCACGGGCGGTACCATCCAGCGTCAGGCGGGGCAGATTTCACAGGAAGCCCAGGCCCTGATCCGGCTGGATGGATTACCTGAAGGCAAAGCCCATCCTCCCCGCATACTGGATGAAGCGCTTGATTTTACCAATGGAACAGCCAATTACTTCATCGTCAGCGAACAAGCCCCAGGAGAGGCTTTGGACGCCATGTTGGCGCAGTCACGGCAGGAAGGCAAACCTTTCCCTCGCCGCGTGATCATCACTATTCTTGATGCTCTGTTCGACCTTTTCTCACGCTCTCATCACGCAGGTGTGCTTTGGAACGATGTCAAACTTGATCATATCTACTGGCATAACCCCACCGGCGCTGTAACGGTCATTGACTGGGGCAACGCGCTCTTTCTGGACAAGCCGGAAGATGAATCCCGTCCAACTCCGCCGCGTTGGGAGGATTACCGCCAATTTGTAGACACATTGGGGACCTTTATCAAGCGCAGTGCTCCTGAACTTTACACGGACCTTGGTTGGAAAGAATTTGCGGTTTCGGAATTAGATTTACCAACCATCTCCATCCTTGCCCGCCGCATCGCTTACCAGCAGCAAGTCATTTCACTTCAGGAAATGGAATATCGATCATTGATCAATGTGGTTTTTTCAACAGATCCCAATCTGGAAGGGCTCCAGGCAATTCAAACATATCAAAAAGCCCTTGAAAAGATTGGTGCGCCCTGGCCGCGCCAAAAAATATCAGCATATGGTAGAGATCTGGCACATAGCCTTTCTTCGCAAGGCGATATACCCGGAAACATTCGCACAATCTCGCTTATGTTTGACCTGTTTGGAGAAGCCCTAAACCTGCCCTGGCATCTTCTCCGCGAAGTTTATCGCCAACCAGATCTGGTTGGCCACCCTGATTTGGCCAAGTTAGTGCGCCACATCCTCAAACAAAACTGGGCAGAGGCATTGTGGTGCCTGGTTAGTATGGGCGCTGCCAGTGATAATCCAGCATGGTGGGGACAATTAATACCTGTGCTTCGCCAAA
>JBMCLF010000248.1:0-2591 GCA_048615215.1 Candidatus Brevefilum sp. | reverse complement strand
TGGCATCGTGAAAGGACGGTCGCTGGGATTTTTTGAATTTCTGTGGTCGCCAGGACAAAAATTGCATGGGGCGGGGGTTCTTCCAGGGTCTTAAGCAGCGCATTGAAGGCTGCTGTAGAGAGCATATGGACTTCGTCGATAATATAAACTTTGAATTCGCCCTGGGATGGAGAGAAGTTGATCTTTTCCCGCAAGTCCCGCACATCATCCACACTGGTGTTTGAGGCGGCATCAATTTCGATCAGGTCCATGAATCGGCCCGCATTCAGAGCCAGACAGTGTTCGCATTGATTGCAGGGGCGGTTTTTTAGATCCGAATCCTTGCAGTTGACCGCCTTCGCCAGGAGACGTGCAGTCGTAGTTTTGCCAGTTCCCCTGGGACCTGAAAACAGGTAGGCGTGTCCGACCCGATCGAGAGCAACAGCGTTTTTCAGCGTTTGAATGACATGTTCCTGAGCGGCGACTTCATCCCAGTCCTGGGGGCGCCATTTTCGATAAAGTGCTTTTGCCATAATTTATTATTTGTCAGGGTATTGAATAAGTTGTGATGACTTCGCCATCGGCATTGAGCAGGCTGGCAGTCTCACCAGATTGCCAGATGGGGTCCTCCGACTGCCAATATAATTCTATCACCGTATTGTTGCCCTTTTTTGACAGGACCTTAATTGTACCGCCCTCATAAAGAATCATTGCAGGAAAGACGAACAGGTTGTCATCCTGGTCTGTGAGCTGCCAGCCCGCCATATTGATAGCGCCCTTGCTCTGGTTCCGAATTTCGACATATTCCACTTCCAGATTGCCCGGGCCGACAATGGCATGGATTGAAGCCTGAATCTCATCTGTGACGAATGAAAAAGTTGCTGTAGGAACTTCTGCCTGATCTTCTGGTATGCTGTCATCGATCTGTGTATGATCACTTTCAGATCCCGGTAAAAAAGCACCATTCTGGTCAAATCGGGGGCTTGGGTGCGCTCTTTCCCAAACCCAAAGGACCAGCAGCACGGTTATTGCCGATATGAAGATATTGATCAAGATATAAACAAAGATCCGGGAATTCTTCCTCATCGCAGTGTCCCTTTCATAATGTAGAATGATAGCACACCTGGTGCCATGCATGCAAAAAAAGTCACCGTAATGATCACCAAACCGGCAATAGCATTCGTTTAATTAACAAACCGATAACATTCCATTCCCCATCCCTTAATAGCCATATGATATTCTATATTTGGTTTCGGGAATTTGATTTCTCTCCTTTCAAGTTTGACCTGAATCCTGAAGTTGTGGAAACAACTCAACTGAGAAATAAGGTGAGGTTAACAAAGCAAAGCAGGCGTTTGGTGAGGCGCCTGCTTTGCGCTTTTAAAATCTTTCTTCAGGCTCTTTCGAAAGCCAATTCTTTAATGTGTTCGATGTGATCTCTCTGGTGCCAAAGGGTTCTACGGAGAATCTTGCGATAAGACCAAAACTCCCCCTCAATGCCAGTGACCTTGACAATATCAACAAAGCTCGGGAAGACCTCGTCAATCAGTGCAGCAGTTTGATTAAGTCGATCTTTTGGTTCCGGGTTTAAGTGTGTGTAATTCAGAGTGGTCAGATCAAGGCGGGAAAGGTACCACAATTCGGCATTGGCGATGTGTTTGACGATACCCCAAATGTTCCAGCGTTGTCCCGGACGATCTTTTTCAAGGATTTTTGGATCGAGTGTGCTCAAGCCGGCCAGCAGTTCTTCGCGTTGCCAGTGAAAGATCTTCAGGCCCTGTTCGATTTCTTCTGAGGTTAGCGGTCGCCAATCGTCAATGAACCAGGCGTTAATCTCATAGCCCTGTCCTTCAGGAGCTGGACGATAATTCTCATCAATTCTGAATGTCTCATAACGCTCAACGACGCGCAGGTCAAGATCGTCAAAATTAATCCAGGGTTTTTGTGTGTGGTCTTTGATCCAGATTTCATAGCTCAATAATGCTCGCGGCAATCGGATCAAAGCCTCGGGTTCGTCAAGGCCATAAGCGAAGCATCCCGGATAATCCAGAGCCCAGGCCAAAGTGCGTCCCTCGATATTGTTCTCCAACCCAACGCGGATCTGCATGCATGCCTCCTGTTTTGTTTTTTAAATATTTTAACCGAAATTATTAGGAATAGGACAAATGCGCACTATGATGCATGCAC
Source organism: Candidatus Brevefilum sp. (assembly GCA_048615215.1). Taxonomy (GTDB): domain Bacteria; phylum Chloroflexota; class Anaerolineae; order Anaerolineales; family Anaerolineaceae; genus Brevifilum. The sequence continues at coordinate 425 of JBMCLF010000248.1, read as the reverse complement.
TTACTGGACGCCTTTAAAGAACTCACCCCAACAGTTGGAAGCCAGGGCACTGTTGGGGTGAAAATAAAATTGCGTTCTGGGATTAGTCATTTTCATCAGACCCAAGTCCAGTAAAACTGATGAGAGCAAACATTACGCCCATTGCGCCCACAACAAGATAAACAACAGCACTCATGGACTTCCTCCTTTCCTATTATCATTTACGAACGACGACACGTTAAGTTGCAAGAATCAGACGAACTTATGTCTTAAAAAGTTCCCGAAGAGGAAACCTTTCTTGATTTAACACGGAACAGCGATTCAAGATGCGTTTAAAGGATAAATCTCCCCGGAAGCCGTTACATCAGGCTTTTGGGGAGATTTATTAGAGCCATCTGGCCAGGATGTGCCAGTGCCGATTTATTGAAAAATGGATTCAATCGCTA
>JBMCLF010000247.1:0-2609 GCA_048615215.1 Candidatus Brevefilum sp. | reverse complement strand
GAATATTTTACTCTGCTCATTGAGTGTCGGGTTGGAAACCAGACCTACAAAAAACTTTTTCTGTGGGCTGAGGAGGAAATTCCACATCACCCGCCCTCTGAAATGCTGTTGTCAACTCGGGTGAGGTCGTTGTTTGTCATTGCGAGTGAAACGAAGCAATCTCCATTAAATTTGCCTTTACTAATAATCACACAGGAGCGAATGTTTTACTCTGTTCATTAAATGTCGGGTTGAAAACCCGACCTACAATATTTTGATTCAAGCAAGAAAAATCACATTATTACGGTCATATCTGCGTGTTCACCAAAGAACCATATCCCCTTTGTAGAACCTTTTGACTTGCTAGCCCACTATTGCAAATCCTATAATTGAAAACAGAAAGAAAATCTATTATGAAACGAATTTTACGCATTCTCGGAATCGGTTTATTGACCATCCTGGTGATAGGATTGGTGGGCTTCTTAGTTTGGGCAGAGACTCCATATCGCCCAGAAGCAAGGGCGATTGAGAGCATCAACAACTCTGCAACGCAAAACGAGCAAAACTGGCTGATCTTCAATCCCGGGGAAGGAGCCCCAACAAAAGGGCTGATCCTATATCCCGGCGGCCGCGTTGATTACCGCGCATACGCCCCCCAGGCAGAAGCCGTCGCTGATGCAGGTTTCAAGGTGGTTCTACTGCCAATGCCGCTGAATTTCGCCTTTCTTGGTACCAACCGGGCAGATGATGTAATCGCAGCTTTTCCCGATATTACAACCTGGGCTGTGGGTGGGCATTCTCTCGGTGGTGCCATGGCTGCGGAATATGTCAAAAACCCGCCCTCCTCTGTGGAAGGACTGATCCTTTGGGCAGCCTATCCTGCTGATAACAATGACCTTTCAGGGACTGACTTAGAGGTTTTATCGATTTATGCCAGCAATGATGAAGTTGCTTCTCTCGAAGAAATTCAAGATTCAAAAACACGCCTTCCAGAAGACACAAGATTTGTCGAAATCGAAGGCGGCAACCATGCCGGTTTTGGCTGGTACGGACCGCAAAACGGTGATGGTATATTGGAGATCTCTAAGATTTCCCAGCAGGATCAAATTGTCGCTGCAACAGTGGCATTTCTACAAAGTCTAGGAAATCGGTAGGTCAGGAACAAAATGAAAAAAGGTTGGAAAACTACATTCACCATAATAGCGAGCCTGCTCTTGTTGATCCTTGTTGGTCCGTTCCTTGTGCCTGTGCCGCCTTTGGAAAACACGCATCCACCAGAAGCCCTGGCGGACCCGGACAGCCAATTTGTCGAGATCAATGGCATCAATGTTCATTATAAGCAGCAGGGTGAAGACGAGCCTGTTTTCATTCTTATGCATGGTTTTGGCGCCAGCACATTTTCCTGGCGGGAAGTAATGGAACCGTTAAGTCAGTACGGAACAGTGGTTGCATATGACCGTCCTGCATTTGGGCTGACTGAACGCCCCCTGGATTGGGAAGGCACAAACCCTTACAGCGAAGAGGGCAATATCAATTTGCTCTTAGGGCTGATGGATGCCTTTCTAATCGATCGAGCGATCCTGGTCGGCAATTCCGCAGGCGGCACGCTCGCTACAGCATTTTCCCTGGCTCATCCTGACCGTGTCAGGGCTTTAATCGAAGTAGATGCTGCCATTTATCAAACCATGCCAGATTCAAAATTACTGGATTGGCTTCTGGACACCCCCCAGATGGACCAGGTTGGACCGCTGGTTTCCCGCAGGCTTGCCGGTCCCACCGGGGAAGATTTTATCCAGCGCGCCTGGTATGACGCAAACAAGCTTGAGGATAATCCAGAAATTCTCGCCGGCTATCAAAAACCGCTGATGGCTCAGAATTGGGATCGTGCCCTCTGGGAACATACCAAAGCAACGGACGCACCTGACCTGGCTGAGTGCCTGGATCAAATCCAGGTGCCAACCCTCGTCCTTTCCGGGGAGGATGACCAAATTGTTCCGGTAGAGAACAGCCAGCGCCTTGCAGAAGAAATCCCAGGCGCTAAACTGGTTATCATTGAGAAATGCGGTCATCTACCTCAAGAGGAATGCCCCGAGGCTTTTATGTCGGCTGTGATTGATTTTATTGATACCTTATCGGAGGAATAATAATGAGCGAAGAAAGAATTAAAGTTGGTGAAAAAGCAAGAGACTTTTCACTTCAAGACACTGATGGACGTTCTGTGACCCTTTCGGATTTCGAAGGGAAGGAATATGTTTACCTTGTTTTTAACCGGGGTTTTTCCTGACCATACTGCCGCAGGCATATGGCGCAGTTGCGCCAGGATTACGATGAGTTTGTTGAAAGGAATACAGAGGTTATCGCTGTTGGACCAGATTCTCAAAAAGCATTCGAGAATTTTTGGGAAGAAAACGATATTCCATTCATAGGTCTGGCAGATCCGGATCATCAAGTGGCAAAAGAATATGATCAGGAAGTGAACCTGTTCAAATTCGGTCGGATGCCGGCACAGATAATCATTGATAAAGAAGGGATCGTAAGATACGTCTATTATTCAAATTCAATGTCCGATATTACTGAAAATAAAGAAATCCTCAAAATTCTGGATGAAATAGGAAAATAACTCAGTGAAT
>JBMCLF010000246.1:0-2613 GCA_048615215.1 Candidatus Brevefilum sp. | reverse complement strand
AAGCCGAAACTGAAGAAGTCGAAGCAGAAGCCGAAACTGAAGAAGTCGAAGCAGAGGAATCACCTGAAGCTGAAGAAGAAGATTCAGCCGAAGAAGAACAAAAATAAATCAGTAGAAATCTAAGGCGCACTGGATAACCGGTGCGCCATGCATTTAAAATCCCATGAACCTGATCATTGATTCACACGAAGACCTAGCCTGGAATATCGTCAATTTGAATCGGGATTACACTCGTTCTGCCTACAGCATCCGCGAAGCCGAACAGGAGTCCCCCATCCCAGCGTTCAATGGCAACACCCTCCTGGGGTGGCCTCAATACACCGAAGGCAATGTGGCGATTGTCTTCGCCACATTGTATTGCAGCCCAAAACGGCTTGATAAAGGTAAATATCCGGTCCGAGTTTATGAAACCTCACAGGAAGCGCATCGTTGCTACAGGGAAAACCTGGACGCTTATCTCCGCCTGACAGACGATCACCCGGATAAATTCAGGCTGCTGTTAAACCGCAAAGATCTCTCCACGCATCTTTCAGAATGGAAGTCGTACCAAAATAAATCCAATAAAACACCCCCGCCAGTCGGCATTGTGGTCCTGATGGAAGGTGCGGAAGGAGTTCGTGAGCCTGCAGAAGTAGGGCGTTGGTACGAATGGGGTGTCCGGATGATCGGGCCAGCCTGGGCTGGCAACCGCTACTGCGGCGGCACGCGTGAACCGGGACCGCTGACCAAGGAAGGCATTGAACTGCTCGAGCGCATGGCGGAGCTCGGCATGCTGCTGGATATCAGCCATATGGATCATCAATCCGCAAGGCAGGCTCTGGATATTTATGAGGGGCAGGTTATCGCTTCGCATTCTAATGCGGAATCCCTGATCCGGGGCATCCCTATCAACCGCCATTTAAAGGACAAAACCATCCGCCAGCTCATCGCACGGGACGGTGTGATGGGAATTGTCCCCCTGAATGCCTTTTTAGATTGGGATTGGCGCGACCACGGCGGGCGAGAAGCGGTAACGCTGGACCAAGTCATTGCACAAATCGACCATGTCTGCCAGCTGGCTGGCAATACCAGACACGTCGCCCTGGGGACTGATTTTGACGGCGGTTTTGGCGTGGAATCTGTGCCTTCAGAAATTGATACAATCGCCGACCTTCAAAAGCTTGCACCACGACTTACTGAAAAAGGTTACAATGAAGAAGATATTGCGCGTATCTTCTATCAAAACTGGCTTAGAATTTTAGAAAACAATTTGCCCGTATGATGACCCACCAAAATCACCCAACCCAAAACGAATCGCTCGACAAACAAACACAAGACCAACCTGCTGAAGATTCTCCCAAAGACCTGACCGATTACCCCAAAACCACCATTCGGATTGGCCTGGGCATAGCCCTTTTAGGGTTCGTCTTGTTCCTGCTCGGCGCTCGACCCAGCCTGTTTGGGTTGGACCGCAGCCGGGTGATCGGTTTTGTGCAGATTTCAGTTTTCCTGTTCGGCCTCGCTTTGATCACCTTTGGAAGTTACCTGACCCTGAATGCCTTCTGGCAAAACGGTAATAAAACTATCGCAGCGGACATTGGCTCAAGATTGATCAGCACCGGTTATGTTATCTGCGTGTTCACAGCTATGGCAGATATCTTTGGATTAGGCAGCCATCGCCTGCCGGATGTCTTCTTCGGCCCGCTGCAAGCACGGGGGATGTCCATTGGCATGGGTACCATCGCCCTGGGCTTTTTATTATTGATCCGTTATAAACGCCCAAAAAGAAAACGAAAATCCCCCAAGACTTCTGAGAAGCCGGACCGAACCCCACCGGAAAATTCAACAAAATTAGATTTACGCGAAAGCAGCCCGGCTTAAAGTTTTCCCATCGCACGCAGCATGGCTTCCCGAGAATCAAATTTAAAAGATGGAAGCTCTTGCTTTTTAGCCATTTCCTGCTCTACTTTCCAGAGTTTCTCCAAATCAGTTCCATTCACCACCGGTTTGTCAATTTCCGGCAGCCGCTCTATCACGCTTTCGGCGAATTCCCGCTCGACCAGATGCAAGGTTTCCAGATACTGAAGCATGGCTCTTGCCCCCCGTTCCGCATCCTTACGCGCCAAACCAACCACGCCCTCACTGGCCAGGCGCGCCCAACCGCTGACAAAAATATCTTCACAATGCGCACATAATTCGGGATTGTACACCTCATACGATATGCCGTCCACCGGGAAGCGCGGGTTGGATGAGGTGACAAAATTACCATATGCCACCGGCAGCCCAAAGCCCGCATCCACCCGTGATCCGATTGAAAAAATTACCGTATCCGCGTCAACATATTCAATCTCCCCTGTTCCTTTTGGCACCACGCGTTTCCCATCCTGTTCAAGGACGTTGATCTCAAATACGATCCCCGTAACCCTTCCAGCATGGTCACCCACCAGCCGTCGCGGTGACCGCAAAAATCTCAATTGGAAGTTTAAAGCAGGTTCACACTCCGGAGCTCTTCCCCTGGCCTCTCTCACCAACTCATAAAATTCACCAACATTTTTTCCCACTTTTTCCACCTGTGGGCGGGCAGCATCAACGGCCGCGCGAATCTGGTCCAGGTTTAAGTACTCAACCACGGGT
>JBMCLF010000245.1:0-2663 GCA_048615215.1 Candidatus Brevefilum sp. | reverse complement strand
CCCCTATCCCGGATGTGGAAGCCTTTGAGACGGCCATGGCTGGATGCGACGGCGGTGCAGGAACCTCCCCCTGCAATTATCTGAATTATGTGATCGCCGACGGGACACAGAAAGGGTACTTCCAGTGGATCCTGCTGCGGATGATGGGCGATCAGTTCTATCTCTTCTGGCACGCCAACTATCATGATGCGGAGATCATCGCCAGCCAGGAACGCCTGGAAGCCCTTTTTGATTATTGTTGACGTGGAATTTTGATTATGCTTTGAATATTCATTGAACGTGAAAGGAAATAAAAATGCGTTTGGCTCAGAAAATCCTGCGACTGTCCATTATCGTTGTATTGACCATGATGAGCTGCCGGCTCAGCCAGGGTGTCCTGTTTGTTCCTCCCTTCGTTGCAGCCCTGCCGGAGTCAGCTTTGGATGTGCAGTATCACAGCGAAGATTTGGGTATTGACTGGTCTTTTTGCCTGAAAGCCAGAATTCCCCCCGAAGACTTTCGGCCATATCTGTCACAATTTACAACGTTGACGCCGCATACTCCGGACCGGGAATATACGGATGATTTGCTCTGGTTAGATTGGCAATTTGCCTGTGATCATTGGGATTGGTGGAATCCTTTGGATGATCTCTCAGGCACCTACGTCAGCCAGGAAGGTGATTATTGGACATTGGTTAAGTATGAAAACGGTTGGTTGTTTGTGAATGGGCATTCCCATTAACCATGGTTTCTTTAATTTCATGACCCGTTCGGGTGGTTAAACAACGCTTATTCCTGATGGGCATGCTGAGGGCGGTTACTTATATAGTGAAGTTTAGCATGCCTATTTATTTCGATGATTAAAAGGGAATATACGGAAAGGGTGTAGACGGGAAACGAACCAGTTCATTCACCTGGAAGCAAAACAAGCTGCTCCGAATATATAAGCAGCCTGTTGCGATGATAAAGAATTCCGTTATAAATCATTTCTCTTATTTGAGTCATTCTTAGATTGCTTCACCTCCTCCAGAGGTTCGCAGTAACAAGAAATGCATCAAAAAGAAACGGCTAGTAATGATTGTCATATGGGTACCACTCATTTAAAGACTTTGCGATTGCCCTGAGTTTGGATCCCATCTTTCAGCAAACTGACAGCCTGAGTCGTTACTTTCATTCAAGTCAAGTTAGGATTTTTTCACCGGGTGGCGCAGGACGGTCTTGAGCTTCTCCGGGGCGGTGCGACGCGGGTCGTTGAGGTAGATCTCGTGGTGCTTGCCGCGTAATTGGTAGCCGCGGTCAAAGGCATACTGATGCATCCGGTCAACAGTTGGGCCTTCGTCATTGTAAGGTCCAAAATACAGGATCTGCACGGCGGTCCCCTCCTTAAAGCGCGTAAAACGCAGCGCGTCCAAATTCTCCAGGTCCTTTTTACGGCGAACTTCCCCAATGGCTTCTTCCATCATCGCATTGGTGATGTGCTCCGGCTGGGTGATCATCATCGTCCATTTGAATTTGGCTTTGTCCGCCTCTGTGAAGGCATGCTGGCCCATGGGCGTGCCCCACCACAAGCCCTCCAGCGGCATGACCACATAGTCCCGCCCCAAACGCTTTTTGGACAAGAACTTCAGCGTGTAGGAAACGCTGTACAGGGCTTCAACAGTGGCCTGGTAGTCCGGGTTGGTGTTGGGGTTTCCCGCGCCATCCCGCATCAGGAAGGCCATTTCCGGCACGTCCAGGATTACAGGTTCTTTAGCGGAGGGTTGATAAAGGTGCTTAAGTTCCTTTTTAAGATCGATCTTTTTGGGCATGCAATGATCCTTTCTTTGAAATAATCAATTTCTTGTTACGACACAGGGCATTAACCAGCCCCAAATTGGCCGGTCTTTCAAGAAGGCCTGGATTGGAAAAAGAACCATCCTTCGTTCCCTTTGTGCCGCTGGTGGTTAATTTTTTTGAGCACCATACCCTTCGGACACGATGAGGGCACAAAGAGATATTAGGATTCACTCACAAAACCACCCGAATCGCTGCCAGGTTTTCTCTGGCATCCTCAATATCGGCGATGAAGCTCTGCAGGGTGCCGCAGGTTTCATAATCCTCGCAGTGGGCGCAGTTGGCCAGACCGCGCGCCATCCCGCAGGCGCGCACCGGGCAGTCTGCGCAGTAGCCCCCGGTCCGAACCCCTGCTGTGCAGCTGTCGCAGGTGACGGCCTCAAAGGGCATGTCCGGCGAGTTATAGGTCACCTTCCACTGTTCCCAGATTTCAAGCTTGGCGGCATCATCCTCCGCCAGGGTGGCCTGGTAGGCCTCGCACCCGCTGCAGTCCAGCCCGCAAAAGGCGATGATTTGGTCCATGGTTCCTCCGTTTTTTATGATGGTAATTCTCAAGCTGACACAACTATTTTCCCACATTAATATGTCAGATTACGTCATATTTTCGCGCTATAATGGGGCTATGACCAACGTTGCCACCCGTTTGCTCTCGATGATCTTCATGTTCCAGTCCCGCCGGCAGTGGACCGTTTCGGAGCTCTCTGATGAGCTGGACGTCTCCGACCGCACGGTCCACCGCTACATCGGCATGCTGGAGGAGATGGGCATCCCCCTCTATTCCGAGCGGGGGCCTTACGGCGGCTTCTCCCTCCTGCGCACCTATAAGCTCCCGCCATTGATCTTCACCCCCG
>JBMCLF010000244.1:0-2682 GCA_048615215.1 Candidatus Brevefilum sp. | reverse complement strand
TTGACCTGGAATTGATTGTTGCTGAGGTAAATGAACGGCTTTCTGAAGAGGAACTCATGGCGTATGCCGGGGAATTTGATGGCACGATTTGTGGTGATGATCGTTATACCCGCCAGGTAATTGAAGCCTGCACCCCCCGTTTGAAAGTGATTTCAAAGTGGGGTACCGGTATCGATTCGATTGATCAGACTGCGGCCAATGAATTGGGTGTGTTGGTGGGAAACACCCCAAACGCTTTCACTGTTCCCGTGTCAGAAAGTGTTATTGGCTATATGCTGGCCTTTGCCAGGCAGATTCCCTGGCTCGATACAGAGATGAAGTCTGGACGTTGGGAGAAGATCAATGGCAAAACCCTCAGCGAATGCGCCCTGGGAGTGATTGGTGTAGGCAATGTGGGCAAAGCCGTGCTGCGGCGTGCGCGTCCTTTTGGGATGAGGCTGCTGGGCAATGACATTGTTGAGATCCCTCCGGACTTTTTACTGGAATATGGTGTTGAAATGACTGGCCTGGAAGATTTGATGGCAAAATCGGATTTTATCAGCGTGAATTGTACGCTCAATCCAACCAGCCGCCATTTGATCAATTCCGAGCGGCTGGCGCTGTGCAAGCCGGAAGCCGTCCTGATCAATACTGCACGCGGACCGGTGGTTGATCAGAACGCACTGGTTGCTGCTCTCCAGGAACATCGTCTTCGCGGCGCAGCCCTGGACGTGTTCGAAGAAGAGCCGCTGCCAGAAGACAGCCCATTGCTTTCAATGGAGCAGGTCTTGCTCTCCCCCCATAATTCAAATTCCAGCCCCTGGTTCTGGGAGCATGTGCACTGGAATACGATTAATAACCTCTTGATCGGCCTTGGGATGCCCACGGAACCGCTCAAAAGGCTTCAATCTCAGCATGCAGCTTGATTGGTCATTTAACTGCTCATGTGGTAGAAACAATCCCGAAAAGTGATTATAGAACGAGTATGGAAGGAAAATGACTGATGACCGAAAATGAAACCAGGATTCTATTAATCACCGGTGCTGCTGGAGGAATCGGCCGTGCCACAGTTGATGTGTTTGCAAAACATGGCTGGAAGGTGATCGGGGTGGACCGCAGCCCAAAATATGAGGGTTTTCCAGAAAACGGCATCTACATCCAGTCGGATATTTCCCTTCCAGAAAAGCTGGAAGAAATTTACGAAAAGGTTTCTGCATTCACTGACACCCTGGACGCGGTGGTGCACAACGCGGCCATTCAGATTGCCAAGCCTCTTGTTGAGACGACTGCGGATGAATGGGATACGGTCATGGCATCAAACCTGCGTTCTGTCTTTCTTGGTGCAAAACTGGCTTATCCGCTGCTTAAAGCTCATAGTGGTGGCGCGATTGTCAATGTTTCTTCGGTGCACGCTGTTGCAACCTCCGCCAATATTGCGGCTTATGCAGCCAGTAAGGGTGGTTTGCTGGCGCTAACCCGTGCGATGGCGATCGAGTTCGCCCCGGACGAGATCCGGGTCAATGCGATTTTGCCCGGAGCGGTGGATACGCCCATGCTGAGGGCAGGATTGAACCGAGGACATGTGGGCGATGGAGATATGATCGACCGTTTGGAGAACCTGGCCCGAAAAACGGTGAACGGCCGGGTTGGCCAACCTGAGGAGATTGCCCGTTCGATTTATTTCCTCGCTGATAACACCCAATCGTCCTTTATGACCGGGCAAGCACTGATCGTTGATGGCGGTGCGACGGCTCGTTTGAGTACGGAGTAGTTGTTTTTTATGAAAGAAACATTGAAGAAAGTCCTTCCAAAGCCAATTTGGCAGTTTGCTTCGGACCGTTATTGGGCCTGGTTTAACCGCGACAGGCATTTATTCGCCAGGATTTTCTCCCCGACCTGGATGAAAAATAAAGAGCGTTTGGACAGCTGGCATAACCGGTATGAGGGCCAGCGATGTTTTGTGGTTGGTAATGGGCCGAGTTTGCGGGAGACGGATCTCAGCAAACTAGAGGGCGAGTTCACCTTTGGGATGAACCGGATTTACCTGGCATTTGATGAACGTGAATTTAAGACAGATTGCCTGGTCTCGGTGAACGACCTGGTGCTGGAACAGTGTCATGCGGATATGCAGGCTTTGGAACTTCCGAAATTTGTGAGCTGGCGCGCCAGGGAGTTTTTTGAACCGGGCCAGGATTTGCTCTTCCTGGATACTGACTACACACCGCCGGCTGATTTTAATGGCGATGCCACGGGCAGGTTGTTTGAGGGGTTCACGGTCACGTATGTCTGCCTGCAACTGGCATACTTTATGGGCTTTTCAACGGCAATCCTGATTGGCGTGGACCACAACTTTGTCACCCAGGGTCCGGCCAACGCGGTGGTCACATCGGAAGGGGATGACCCCAACCATTTTGCCGCCAATTATTTTGGCAAAGGATTCCGCTGGCAGCTGCCAGACCTGGAAGGTTCTGAAGGGGCCTACCAGATGGCGAAGGAGGCTTATGAAGCCGATGATCGCGAAATTATCGATGCAACCGTTGGCGGAAAACTTACAATATTTCCAAAAGCAGATTATGACTCACTTTTTTAGGCCGGATGTGGAGATGAGGTCGCTCATATGACCCTTATTGCGATCCTGCCAGGAATTACTTTTCTTCTTCTATGGTTACTACTCCTGGCGAGTCAAATTGGTGGAGACGAAAA
>JBMCLF010000243.1:0-2762 GCA_048615215.1 Candidatus Brevefilum sp. | reverse complement strand
TTTTTTAGCATTGCCCTTTGCAATATATGCATAGCTTATTGCATTTTTTGCTAGGAATAGGGAATCGGACAGGTTGTGACCTGATGATTCTATTGATTCACCAATTCTCAAACTTTCCTGGCAGGCCTGAATGGTCGCATCATAATCCATCGTCCACCAATAGATTAATGCCTGACGCAATTTGGCCTCGAGCATCACCAATTGATGGCCGGTATGTTCAAAGTAATGGATAGCCTTAGTAATTAATTCCAGCCCAGTATCCATATTAAGCCGTAAAAAGCAGGCATTTGCCAACGACATTTGTGAGACGCCCAGCAAGAGGGGATCATGTTCCTGTTCACCAAGATACTGCAGTTTAAATCCAATTTCTTCCAGCAGGTCAATCTGATCAGCCTCGTAGGCAAATTGACCCCACTGCCGGTAAAGCTCCAGAACCTCAGTGGTTGAAAACAAATTGGAAGGCGCGTTTCGATAGAGAGATTCAGCTTGCTGATAAATCTGGTGTGTTTCGTCTTTGGCACCCAGCGTCCAGGCATGTGACGCGCTCTTTAGAAACCACTGAAACGCCAATGCGATTTCACCGGCAGCCAAATAATGGTTTGCAATCAGAGCAGCCTGAGAACTGGCCCGGGGGTCATTCGAGAGATGTTCAGCAACACGACGGTGGATAGCTTGCAGATGTACAGGTGTGGCTTCTTTGAGGATTACTTCACGCATAATCTCATGGGTGAATTTTAGAGTGGTTTTTTGTGTCCGGTCATGCCCTTTCTGATGAATAAAACCATAGTTGACCATCGAATCCAGAAGCTGAATATCAAATTCCGAACCTAATCCGGTGACAGCGCTGAGCAGTTCCAAAGTAAATTCATTCCCGATCACGGCGGCATGTAGAAGACTTTGCCGTTCAGTTTCCTGTAATCGATTCAAGCGTTTCCGAATAACTGCGTGCACATTTTCTGGCAGGGGAAGGTGAGAGGTGAATGAAAATTTATCGCTTTCTCCCGGAAACTCAAGTAAATTGCGTATGATTTCCAGAGCAAGAAATGGATTACCATTGGTTTCCCGGTAAAGGCGATCGAGAAACTCTGGCGTTGGGTCTTCATTAAGTGCCTGATTGACCAATGCGGCAAGTTCGCTGGGGCTCAATCCATTAATCTCAATCCTTTGAATGACTTTTGTTCGATGGAATCGGTCGACCATTTCATTCAAATCCCGGTTAGGTTCATCACTGCGTTCAGCAATAATTAAGATTCCATGGTTATCAAATAGTCCCTGCGCGACCAGGTATGAGATGGCTTCCAGAGTCTGCTTGTCTGCCCATTGAGCATCATCCAAAAAAAATAAGATTTTTCTATTATCCTGAGTAAAGGTCCTCAATACATGGTGAATCGCGTCAAATAATTGCTGTTTTGCCAGGGGTGTGCCTGAAAATTCAGCGGTTGTACAATCCTCCCGATATTCTGCCAGTTCAGGCAGAAGCGGGATCAGTTTATTCGCCCATACATAATCAATACTCTCCCAAATATCCCGTGTAATGTGAAGACGAAACGCATGGATGATGGGGGAAAGCGGCAGTGACAACTCCATTTCCTGAGAAGGGGCAAAAAACAATTTTGGCGTTGGCTGGCAGGTATGAAAAAATTCCTGGATCAAGCGGGTTTTTCCGCTCCCAAGCTCACCCACAATCAGGGCGATCCCGCCGCGATAGAAAACCCTTTGCAGTTGATCGAGTTCTTTGTCCCGGCCCACCAGAGAAAGCTTCATGGTCGGTGTAATCGGCCATTCACTGGCTTCTTTTTGCTCATTGGCTTTGAGTCGGATTTGTGAATACTGGTATTGTTCCAGAATCGCCTCCGGCAATGGTGCGTTAAATTCCTCCTCATACGCAATTTCTAGCATATCGCAATAATCAACCGCTTCCTGAAAACGTCTCAATTCAATCAAAATTTCCAGTACGGAAAGATGGCAATTAACATCCAGAAGATCCATCTCACCTAATTTTATGAACAAGCTCAGGGCATTTTCCAGGCTGCCAGAAGCCTTATAATGGTTTGCCAGCCTTTCCATTAAAGTTCGCCGGTGATGGGAAAGTGTGCGGTTCAAGGAACACCGCCAGGTTTCTATCTCTGGATATGCGCTGAGGTTGTCACCCTGCAGAATTTCATCACCACGCCAGAGCGCCAGAGCTTCTTCAATTTGTGAAACGATTTGTGACGGAAGGGTAAGATCTTCCTGGTAAGCGCGCAAAACATTTTTCAGGCTGTCGTAAGAAGATTTGAACTTGACAAGATCCAACCAGCAGCACCCCTCATCCAACCAAACCTGGTCCAGCTCTGTCTTAAGCATCGCTTCGTCCGGGAGTTCACTGCGCAGCCTGGAAAGGGCAGTGCGCAGAGCAGCGCGGCAGTCAATCTCATCTTTTTTAGCCCACAGCAGATCAATCAACTCCGTCCGGCTGGCCGGCCGGTCTTCTGCCGCCAGGTAATATAAAATTGCACGCTCCAACCGCCTTCTGATTTTGAGCAGTTTATTATTATAGGTGATTTCAACTGGACCTAAAAGTTTGATCTTTAGCTGTGTTGGTGCCATTGTTCCCCTGTTTTCCCTCTCATGGTTTAACGCCAAAATTATTTCCTACAGATCCGGATTGGGTTCATTGTAACAAAAAGCCCACTCGCCGGGGAGTGAGCTTCGCTGCCGATCTCAGGTGCCGAAGGTGGGAATCGAACCCACATGCCCGAAGGCACACGAGTTTGAGTCGT
>JBMCLF010000242.1:0-2804 GCA_048615215.1 Candidatus Brevefilum sp. | reverse complement strand
TGCAATCGAAGAGCGAATATTCACACCCGGCGAAACGACCTGCGGCTTCATATCCGGATGCCCCTTCGGGTTGAGAGTATCCAGGCTGTCGGTTGGCCCCCAGTTAGAGTGCTGGGCGTATTCGCCGTTGCTCTTGCCGGTAGATCCCACCCCGGTCACATGATAGGATCGGGCGGGATTGCCCACTGTATTCTGGTCCGGCGGATAAGAATATCGACATCCACCTGCATTCCCGTTGGCAAATAACGGGTAGATCCCCGCTGCCAGCCAGGAGTCGATCGTGTCTTCATACCAATCGTTATAAGCTTGGCCGCAATCCCCCCAGGAGTTATTGACCGCGTTGGGTCGCAAGTCAGGGTTGGGGTTTTCGCCATTGAGGTCCCAGGGTGCCGCCATGAATTCGCCGCATTTTAAAAGATCGTTCCCATCGCCAGACCCCTGGCCGCTCAATCCCTTGCATGCGATCCATTGTGCATCAGGCGCAACCCCAATCTGATTATTCCCTCCATCGTCCCCCACCATGATGCCCACGGTGTGTGTCCCGTGATTGTTATCATCGTAGGCTGAATCCTGTCCCAGAACAGCATCCCACCAATTATAAGCATGGTCATAAATGCCCCCGCCCTGATTCCCTCGATACTGCTTGACAAGGGTTTCATGGGTGAAATGCACCCCGGTATCAATACTGCCTAGCACCATATTTGTACCACGATAACCCAATGCCCAGGCATCATCTGCATTAATGTGTGTCAGATTTGACTCCACAATCTTGATGCCGGGTTGTGCAGATTCTTCCTTTATAGAGACCGGCTCAATCAACTGCACTGTGGGAATCGCCGTTAGTGCCCGAACCCCGGGAAAAGAACGCAACCCTTCAAATGTCGCTCGAGATGAGGACTTTACCGCAATCACATTGGAAATCCAGAAGGCTTCAAAGGTGACCCCCTGGGCGTCGAGATATCCCCTCACCGACTTTTGTGAGGCATATGCCACCTCGGTCAGCCGATCGTACACAAACCGGCCGCGTTCCTTCCATGGCATGTTATAAGCCGGTGAAAGGTCAGCTTTTTCCTCAAAATAAATAAAATAATCGACGGAGTCCGAGCGGGTTAATTGTTCGAGCAGTTCCGGGTCGACATCCGGCTCATCCTGATGTTGGTTCTCTGCAAGTACGATGGAAGAATTTGATGTTCTGAACCAGGGAAGGCCAAACACGATCAACAGTATCGTAACAACGATCCTCAAGGGAGAAATTTTCTTCAAATCAAGCTCCTTCACCCAGAAATCAGTAATAACTTACAGATAATTTATTAATAATTACAATTCTGTGATGACATTCTCCGATGCCTGATTTGGATGAAATCACTCCAAGAGGTAATTACAGTATATCAGAAAGCAGTTTAAAACCAAACTCAATGGAAATATTCTTAGATACTTTTCAGGATAAATCTCTAATGATTTAGATTTTTTTAAAGCAATATCGTTTCCTGGTTACTGGATTCAACGCCCTTTCCTGCTATAATTCTAAAGAAAGAGAAAGCAGACCACTCATGAGCTTGAGAACTTATCTACACGAAATACAGCAGCGGAAAGGCAGTATCACGATCGATCGACCTGTCACAAAGCATTTGCAGGCCGCCGGGGTTTTTAAGGCTTTTGAACCCGCACCGGTCTCCTGCCACAATGTCATCGAATCTTCCTTCTCAATCATGGGAAATCTGTTCTGCACCAAAAAATCCTTTGCCAATTATCTCAACATCCCCCTGCATGAGATCATCCCCACCCTCATCAAAGCCATCGATGAACACACACCTCCTGAACGCATAAACAAGGGTCCATGCCAGGAAATCGTCTGGGATAATCCAAATCTGGATGATCTGCCGATCCTGTTCCACTGCGAGGGCGATGGCGGTAATTACATTAGTTCAGGTGTGATGATCGCCCGGCACCCGGAATACGGGCAAAACCTCGATTTCCACCGCTGCATGCAGTTCTCCAAAACTGAAATGGCCGTGCGGGTGGTGAAATCCCGCGATTTCGACACCTTCCTGCAGGACCTGGGCTCGGTCGATGTCGCCATTTGCGTGGGCGTCCCGCCAAATGTGCTGGTGGCGGCGGCCACCTCCGTGGAGACCGGCCTGGACGAACTGGAAATAGCCAATGCATTAGAACCTTTCCAGGTAGTTAAAGCGAAAACCGCCGATCTTTGGCTCCCCGCCGAAGCTGAATTTGTGATCGAAGGCACGGTACACCGTGACCGCCGGCACGCTGAAGGCCCCTTTGTGGACCTGACGGAAACGCAGGATGTGGTCCGTCACGAGCCCGTGATGGAAGTCAAATGCATCACCCATCGCCGGGATGCGCGCTGGCACGCACTGCTGCCAGGCGGGTTGGAACACAAACTCCTGATGGGCATGCCGCGTGAACCCACCATTTTCCGGGAAGTAAATCGTGTTGCGCAATGTTTGGATGTGAACATCAACCCGGGCGGCTGCTCCTGGCTGCACGCCATCGTCCAGATCCGTAAAAAACACGCGGACGATGGCCTTTCGGCCATCGAAGCCGCCTCAAAAGGCCACCGTTCCTGCAAGCACATCTTTGTGGTGGATGAGGACATTGACATCTACGACCCCCTCGCCGTAGAATGGGCCATGGCCACCCGCTTCCAGGCAGATCGTGACCTGGTGATGCTTGGCCGTGAGCGCGGCTCCTCTCTCGACCCCAGCGCTGAACCGGAGACCTACGAAACCTGCAAGGTCGGTTTCGATCTGACCGCGCCGCTCGAAACCAGGGGCAAACATTTC
>JBMCLF010000241.1:0-2805 GCA_048615215.1 Candidatus Brevefilum sp. | reverse complement strand
CGGAGTAAAGTGGAATCTCTTCCAGGATCGTAAGGCTCTTGTTACTGCACCGATCAATTTCCTGGGATACTTCGTATTCCTCTATTTTCTGCTCTATTTCCTAGTCAACCGCTTTACCGCACAGCAGATGCCCATTTTGATCCCCCGGGGCACTTTCCTTTATACCCTCGTGGTCATTTCCACTATTTTCATGATCTGGCGTTCGATCAACCGGGTCTTTTCCGTAACGCAGATCTATGGTATTTTGCCCGGGATCACCTCCATCCCAAGGTCAATCTGGGGGAACACGATCAATTTTTTCGCAATAATCCGAGCGATCTTACAATATGGAATCAATAAATTACGCGGCAAGGAAGTTAGGTGGGACAAAACCATCCACGAATTATCTGCCAGCAAAACCAGAGAAGGGGAATCCGCCGTTACCACTTCCAAAGAGAACCAATATTGGCTGGATCGTTATGATTTCGAGCTCCCCCCGGAAAATCTTCGCCGAATGTTCAAACAACGAATGGCGGAGGCAGATAATGCACAAAAAATCGAAATTCTTGAGAATCTTTCAAGAGAACATTCCGAATCGCTCCTGCCAGCCATTGTTGACTTCTTCGATCATCCCGCATGGGAAATCCGGGCGGCGGTATGTCGCAGCCTTAGTTATTTACAAGAAGAAGAAGCAATCCCCTATCTCAAGGAGGCAGCCAAAGACCTAGATTGGGTGGTTCGCAGTAATGCAGTGCGCGCCCTCGGAAAACTGGATGAGAAAGGTGAAAAAGCCCTGTTTGATCTGCTTCACAGCGATGATAATTATGCCCGGGATGCTGCCCGGACGGTATTGGAACAGCAGGGATTTTTAGATCGTTACCGTGAGATGCTTTCAAGCGGTGAGCCTAAGAAAGTTCATCAATCACTGAAGAAACTGGAACTCCTGGCAGAAAAAGGGAATTCAAAACTGGCAGAGGAGATCATCGAGAATAATCTTCGATCTGTAACTGAAAAAGATCAGGAATAATCCCCTGACAGATTCTTATTACATTATACATTTTTCAAAATTCTTACATTCTTGGCGTATACTGTTTGCAGTATAAATTTCTGGTACTATTAAACCAGAAATAAAACAAGCCGTGATTTTGATTACGGAACTCTACTAATTAGAAGAAAAACCATAATGAAGTTTAACCTCAAACTCTATCTAAAAACTTTCTGGGTAAGTTTCTTCAAATCCGAAGGTACCCCGGGGCGTCTGACCCCCAAACGTTTCTTCATCCTTACCCTGATCTTCTTGCTCTATCCCCTGTATCATTTCAGCATCCGGCTGGCATATGGTCTGGATCAGCTCTTTTACTCCCAGCATATGGACCAGGAGGTTGAAAAGCCAATCTTCATCGTGGGCAACTTCCGCTCCGGAACCACCTTACTTCACCGGCTCCTGGCAAAGGACCCCCGCTTCACCGGAATGAAAACCTGGGAAATTTATGTCGCGCCGACAATAACCCAGCGAAAATTCATCCGTTGGCTGATGAAAATCAACCGCATGATCGGCAACCCCATTCAGAAGGTCATCAACCGCTTCGAAAAAGCCCTGGCAGAATATTCCTACATGCACAAAGCCCGGCTGAATGAGATTGAAGAAGACAGCCATGTGATGCTGCATATCTGGTCCACCTACCACCTGTTTGCCTTTTTCCCCTTCCCTGAACTGGTCCGAAATTTCATCTACTATGATCAGGAAGTTTCTGAGGATCAAAAGGAAATTGAAATGGATTATTTCCAGGAAATCCTCAAACGCCATTTGTTCACAAACAAAGGAAAACGTTTTATTTCCAAAAACCCCTCTTTCTCACCCAAAGTTAAAACCCTGCATCAGAAATTCCCCGACGCAAAATTCATCAACCTGGTCCGGTCACCATTGCGGGTGATCCCCTCTTCAGTCAGCATGTTCTCCAATCACTGGCAGACCTACGGCGAACCTGATGAAGAATACCCTCGTCCTGCTGCTGAAGTCATGCGTGAGCAGGCCAAACACTGGTACATCTACCCCCATCAGTATCTCAAACGATTACCCCCCGATCAATACGGCATGGTTCGCTACCGCGACCTGGTACGGGATCCCAAGGCCACGATTGAGCACATTTACGAGCGTTTCGGCATAGAAATGACCGATGAATACCGCCAGACCCTGATCGAAGAATGCGAAAAAGCCAAGAAGTTCAAGAGCAAACATAAGTATTCCATGCAGGAAATGGGATTGAATCAGGAAGCCATCGAACAAGAGTTTGACGAAACAATGCGGGAATATGATTTGGACCCCAAACCGGTTCCCGTTCGCGCCCGATAATTACGTAAAATTTCATGATTTTTTGAATTTGCACACTTATGGCGCTTGTTGCAGCGCGCGTGAAATCATCACTTGCGTGTCTTTCTTTATTTCCTGTTCGCAAAGACGCAAATCCACCAGAAATTCCACATTGCCCTTTGGCCCTTTGATTGGCGAAGGGATCAAATTCATCGGCTGAAAACCTAACGACACAGCGTTCTTTAAAGTCTCTTCAAGCACACGTGCGTGCACTTCTTCATCTTTGATCACCCCGGAATGAATTGCTGCTGCCTTACGACCCGCTTCGAACTGAGGCTTAATCAAGGCGATCACCTGTCCGCTTCCTCCCATAAACCATCCCTCAACGGCTGGTAAAAGCAGCGAAAGTGAAATAAAAGACGCGTCAATCGTCACCAGGTCCACCGGCTCGGGTAGTGAATCAAGGTAACGCGCATTGGTGCGTTCCATTACAACGACCCGCGGGTCCTGGCGTA
>JBMCLF010000240.1:0-2835 GCA_048615215.1 Candidatus Brevefilum sp. | reverse complement strand
GGTTTGAATACCGAAGTGCATGGTGCCGCAGTTCCGGTGACCCAATGTGTATCACCAATATCCGTTAGATGTGAAATCATTGAGCCGGTCGTTTGGCTATTGCGAACGGGGCCAAAGCTGGCATGCATGCAAACCTCAGCACCAAATAATCCTTTTCCGGGATCCCAATCCTCATGCGCATCAGGGCCATGGTCACGCAGCACCCGCGCGGCAAAGGGCACATCGATTTCACCCATTTGCGATTTCAACAATTCTTCTGTGCGGCAGGCTCTGTAACGGCCTGCTCCAAATTCTGTATAGATCAGATCACTGTAGCACCTGCCAAAATCAAAGTCATCTTCATCCCGGCACCACCCTTGAGAGAGGGCATGCGATACCAGTTCCTCCGAAGCCCGATCCCAGGTTGACCCAATGGTGATGACATTAGAGATTGAACGGATATCTCGCACTCTCTCAGCCGCCCAGTGCTTACCCGCGGTTTCAAGTACCCAGGCTGATTTTGGGTCAGCAATCAGAAAGCTGTTGTGATAATAAAATTCCTTGGAAAACCCACAATTACCACCCTGACCGTAAATTTCAAGCAGTGTAATGATTTCGTCAAGCGCTTCATTTGCGGTAGATGCCCTCTCCAATGCAAGCCTTAAAAAATCCATCCCGATCAAACCGGGATCTCTGTCATAAGGCACCTTGGTAAACACGGCTTCATTGCCGATGACAACGCCGTGTTCATTGGCACCCATCTCGGCCCCCCAAATCCAGAAGGGTTTGGACAGAAGAACGGTATTGGTTTCCCTCACCTGAGGCACAGATACGTATGTGCAGGCGACTTCTGTGCCTGCCGCATGGGTCGCATGTGGAATTATCACCAACTCATGGGCTTCGTTAGGTTCCCGATCGCTGTTCTTGCCAAAAATTACCGAGCCGTCTTTGGTTGAGTTGCCCAGGGCCACAAATGTATCACACATGGTATACCAGTTCCTTTGCCTTCTCCAACACCTGTCGAATCCCCAAACAATCTGCTTTGAGAACAACTGCATCTTCGGCTGGTTTCAATGGCGCAATCTCACGGTTTGAATCGATCTGGTCCCGGTGTTTCAGTGAATTTAAAACAGCATCAAAATCAACCGCTTCGCCTCGTTCGATCAGTTCCTGATGCCTGCGGTGCGCACGGACTTCTACCGATGCATCAAGATAGATCTTGAGCTCGGCATCTGGCACAACCACCGTGCCGATATCACGCCCAACCATCACCACCTCATTTTCCTGGGCAATTCGCCGCTGTTGGGTTGTCATCGCCTCACGGACTTCACCATATGCTGAAACCGCTGAGACGTTTTCATTGACAGATTCTTTACGGATGTCCCAGGTGACGTCCTCTCCATCAAGGATAACATCATAGTCACGGCCGTCATCTTTGCTGGGGGGACGCACATCAATCCGGACATTGTTTGCCAATTCACCAATGGCCTCTTCGTCGGAAATGTCATGCTTCCGCTTGATTGCTGCCAGCGTAACCGCTCGGTACATTACTCCCGTGTCAAAATACAGGTAATCCAATTCCTCTGCAAGCAGGTTACCCAAAGTGGACTTCCCAGATCCAGCTGGACCGTCAATGGCGATTGTTTTAGGTATTCCCATAAAGAAATTCATTCCTTTTCGTGAAATCAAGGTGAAAACTGATCGTCGGGCATCAAGTCCGATCGCACCCACAGGATAATCCTATGCTCCTCGGTTGGCGCTTCACGGGTGATCATCCAGTCAAGATACTGGAAAGCTGACATCTCATCCCATAACACCTTTCGAGACCAGACCAGGTCCTGTCCACGGTAAGCGCTGGAAATCTCGGGAATTGCAGGTAGCCCCGTGATCAAAATTCCCGGTCTCGATTGAGGGGCCAGATATGGAACAAAATCCACCGGCTCATAATTTCTTAACGCCCAACGTATTCCTGGACTCTCATAATCTGCAACAGCAATGTCAACAGGTTCATCACGCACTTCATTCCAGTTCAACACGCGATTAATCGTAGTCTGCATCCAAACTGTAGTTATCGCTGGTTCTTCAGGAAGCCAAAGCTCATGTGAAATTTCAGGACTGAGCGTGGTGCTGTTGACGCTCACAGCTACCATGCCAGCTAGCATAACGACTGCAACACCGGATAATGAACCGCCAAGGGCAACATGCTCCCCCCAACCATAATTAATCATCAATACCGTTGCCACCAGCAAAACCAAACCACCAAGCAGGGCAATAAATGTGTTGAGTTGCTGGGTTTGAGTCAAACCAGGACGGATGAGTGTTCTCAAAGCCAAAAGCATGAAGGCGGACACGACGATCACAAGTAAAGCCGATGCGATCGACACAAAAAATGCATGTCTAGGAAAGCGCCAGGCGAAAGCAAAAGCTCGCGCTGCTAAAATCCATAAGGGCAGCGTCATCCATGCCATATAAGAAGGTCCACCACCAGGATAAATCAAAAAGAAAACCAAACCTAAGCCGGCCCAAAGGAGTAAAAACATATCTAACTTATTGCGAAGGAGCAGACCGCGTATCCCTCCCCACAGGCCAAACACGATAGCTCCAACCGCATACGCAATAAGAGACAGCAAACGCAATCCAACAACGCTGGATGAGGGTTGAAAAATTCCGCGTACAAACTCAACCAAACCAGAAAAAATACCGCTGATCCCCTGTGGCGCCATAAAGAATCCTGTACCCACCACCAGGAGCACCGTGCCGAAAGAGAGCCCAAAATGAACCCAGAAATGACTTTTGCGTTTAATAGACGCGGAAATAAAAACCTCCGAAGCATCAAACAACCAATCTGCCATTAAA
>JBMCLF010000239.1:0-2836 GCA_048615215.1 Candidatus Brevefilum sp. | reverse complement strand
AACCCTGACTAATGTCGCTCCTTCTTCCACAGCGACCTCAAAATCAAAGCTGGTGCCGATTGAAAGCTCCCCCCAATCTGCTTCAGGAATCTCATCCTGCAGGAATTGCTGCAAGCGATTCAGGCGCTGGTAGATCGGCCGTGTGCGTTCTGGGTCATCAAACAGAGGCGGCATACTCATCAGGCCATGGACGGTAATGTTCTCCAGCGCCGCAATTTTTTTGAAATCAGTGGCCAATTCCGGCCAGCGCTTCTCATCAGAAGCTTCCCACCCATATTTGCTTTCTTCACCACTCAGGTTCACTTCAATCAAAACCGGCATTATTCGGGATCGTTGACGTGCATACCGGTCCAAATATCTGGCAATCTTCATCCGATCAACGGAATGTACCATATCAAAATACTGGCAAACCGTGTCTGTTTTGCGGCTTTGAATATGACCAATCATATGCCACTCAACGTCTATTTCGAGGCCCAATGACTCGATTTTTTTCGCTGCTTGTTCCGGGTAATTTTCTCCAAAACTGCGCAACCCAGCCTCAATCCCCGCCTTGATCGTATCCACTGGCATTAGTTTCGTCACTGCAACAAGTTTCACATCCTGAGGATCACGATGAACTTTTTTTGCCGCTCGCGTAATCCGTTCCCGAACTGCTGCTACATTTTGTTTGATTTGTGCTGTTTTTTCAGCCATTGACTTCTCCACCACACCAGAATCCCGTTTACATTAATTATTCCTTAAGTGCCATCAATACCCCAAATCGCCCGGTCTTAGCACCCTCAGCCCGGTGAGAGTACCAATCATCATGATGACATGCAGTGCAAATTTCAGCTATCTCTAATTGTGTCACCCCTGCATCGTGCAAAATATACTGGTTCGCCCTCCACAAGTCCAGGTACCACGTGTTATTTTTTCGCTGGAAGAATTGATCCGTCTTGCAGGTGAAAGTATCCTGAAAAGCCCGATAAATTTCATCGCCAACTTCGTAGCATGACGAGCAGATCGACGGACCGATGGCGGCCAGAATATCTGTTGCCTTTGACCCATACTGCTCGTGCATTTTTTCAATCGCAGCTGCAGCGATTTTCTGACAGGTTCCCTTCCAGCCAGAATGGGCAATGCCGATTACCTGATTTTGGGGATCATACAACAAAATGGGAACACAATCTGCAAAGCGCATGAAAAGCGTAATTCCCGGTTTATCGGTCAAAATGCCGTCAGCCTTAAGATGAGGCGAGCCAACCGGCCGCGGCCTGTCTGCAGCAAGGATTTGCGTTCCATGAACCTGCCAGACATCAAAACGGGAATCAAAAGGATACCCCAACGCTTCGTAGATTCGTCTGTGATTTTCAAGGACGGCATCAGAATCATCTCCCACCGTACCGCCGGTATTAAGGCTGTGAAAAGGCGGTTTGCTCACACCACCTTTCCGGGTCAATACAGCATGGAAAATGGGTAGGTTATTAAAAAGATCAAACTGGTAATAGCGCAGCCCATGCTGGTGATGGAAGCCCATGATTGCGAATTACTCCTGTTCCATATTGATTTGCGCTGTAATTCTGTGTTTTATGCGCATTTCCCTGCGATTATCAATAACCGACTCCTCAAGATAAGGAAAACCGAACCAGGCCGTCGCCAGGCCAAATAAGCCGCCGGTCAGGCTGCGCAGGAAAGGTGTGCTCTCCCGCAAAGGCAGCCATTCAAAAATTCCCAATCCGGTCTGGCTTAGCAATTGCGAAAACCCATCCAATCCAATGGGACCCAGCCCAATCAACACCCACAGATACCACGGCAGGGGTTTGATCTTTTTCCCGGTAAGAGAGAAAACCAGGCCAAATAAGAGGATTACGCCATAAATTGCGATATCTCGCTCGCATAAAGCCATCTTATAACCAAGTGTCTCATTCCCTAAGAAATTCCGAGCGGTAACCAGGTCATTTTCATTAAACCCTGTGGCTTCTCCATAAGTGGCATACCCCTCAACCGCCGCCAGTTCCCGTGGGTAAAAAGGTTGTTCGCCAAACATGAAAAAAGAACGAAATGCCAGTTGGTGGCAGAGGGGACGATAGATGGTATAAATCGCCCTACCAGGACGTTCCCACCCAATCTCCATTAACGTAGGCGCTAACAATGCCAGAAACACATAAAAAAATGAGAAAAGATTCAGCAAAACCATGTAATGATTTGAGAACCAACGAGAAAATCGGTCGGCTTTGGTCATTTGAAGCGGTTCGGTCATCCGCCTTACAAGTAGGTCATTGCCTTTACTCTTGGCTTCCTGCAACCTCTCTTCTGCCTTTCTAAAGGCGTGTTCGATCTCTTCCGTGTTGAATGATTTCTCCATTCGATAAACACCCACATCCAGCACAGGGGCTTTTTTTGCGTAAGTTTCTTGCAGGACATCATCCCGGTCAATATCAATCACATGGAGTTGATGTGGGAATTTCTCCTGAAATCTGGATAGCCTGGATTGGATTTCATCTACATCATGTTTGTCTTTTGAAATATAAAGCATCACTTGTATCATTCCACCACACCTATCTGTTCGAGATAATCCGATATCAGTTCTTCATTCAATAGTCCGATATGCCTTGCCTGTATCTGTCCTTCCATATCAATAAAAATTGTCGTTGGCAGCCCCCTTACCATAAATTTCTTGGCCACTGAGGTTGATTGGTCTAAAAGAAAATGCAGATCGTAATTAAATTCATTCACGAAATGTTCCACATTGGTCCGGTCTTCACCCATATTGATTGCCAGAACGACCAACTCTTTTTCATAGCGGTCTGCAAAACTCTGGATGAGCGGCAATTCAGCCCGGCAGGGCTGGCACCAG
>JBMCLF010000238.1:0-2849 GCA_048615215.1 Candidatus Brevefilum sp. | reverse complement strand
CGATATGCTTGTAGAATTCGCTTTTTCATGTGTTTAACCCTGCAATAATCATGCCTTGGTTATTTTCTCGGCTGCCCTCAGCCTGGCACTGCTTGATCGTGGATTCTCCTGTATTTCCCTTTCTGAAGCCATGATGGGCTTCTTTGTGAGCACTTTTAATGAAGCGACATGCTCACAAGTGCAGATGGGTTGTTCCGGGGGGCAGATGCAATCCTTGCTTTCCCGCCTGAAAAACTGCTTGACGATGCGGTCTTCCAGTGAGTGAAAGCTGATGACTGCGATCCTGCCGCCGCTGGCCAATGTTCCTGTCAATTCTGGCAATGCTGCCGCAACCGTCTCCAGCTCTTTGTTGGCCGCAATCCGCAAGGCCTGGAAGGTGCGGGTTGCCGGATGGATGTGTGCGCTGTAGCCGGGCACAGCCTCTTTCACCACATCTGCCAGGTCCCGGGTCGTATGGATGGGCCTGGCCTTGACGATTGCCCGGGCAATCCGGCGGGAGTAACGCTCTTCGCCAAACTCCCAGAGGATATCGGCAATCTCCGATTCGCTGAGGGTGTTGACGAGGTCAGCCGCGCTCCGGCCGGTCTCCTGGTTGAAGCGCATATCGAGCGGCCCCTCCGACACAAAAGAAAAACCGCGTTCAGGCCGGTCGATTTGCATGGAAGAGACACCCAGGTCAAGCAGAATGCCATCCAAAGGGTCCCATCCAAGGTCTTCCAGGACCTTCGGGGCCAGCCGGTAGGAGGCTTGCTTGATGACCGTGCGATCATTGAAGGCAAAGAGGCGCTGCCTTGCGATCGCGAGCGCTTCGGGGTCCACGTCAAGCCCGAGCAGCCTGCCATCTGGTGCTGAGGCATTCAGAATGCCAAGAGCATGGCCGCCTGCACCAAGCGTTCCATCAAGATAGAACCCGCCAACGTGTGGTTCCAAAGCATCCAGAACTTCTTGGTAAAGGACTGGTTGGTGGGGATACCGGTTGCCTGAATCATCAGGGAAGGTACTCCCCCCATGGACTGTGTTTTTCATTGCAGGGTTGTTAAATCCAGGGGGCTGAACCGCTCTTCATTCGCCTCAACATCGTTCAGCAGGGTTTGTTGTTCTCTCCACTTCTCAGGAGACCAGAACTCAAAATACTCGCCGCTGCCCACCACGATGGCCATATCTGTGAGAGTTGCAGTCTCTCTCAGAAAGGCAGGTAACAGGATTCGGCCGGCGCTGTCGAATTTTGCTTTCTCGGCGTAAGAAAAAAGGATCCGCCGAAGCCTGCGGCTATCCGCATTGAGATAGCTGATCGACCGCACCTGGCCCGAAAGGACCTGGAACAGATCGGGTGGGAAGGCCTGCAGGTTGCCATCGAAGCCTTGTGTGACATAGACCGCATTGCCCAATTCCTCGCGAAACTTCGCCGGAATGGTGATGCGGCCCTTCTCATCGATGGTGTGCTCGTACTGACCCAGGAACATCTGTTCTATCGCTCCTATTACCAATGGCGCGCCGGTGATTTGCCGGCGCTCCACTTATTCCCACTATTCTCCACTATTAACCACTAGTGTTTCCAGTATATCGCACTCGAGGCATTAAATCAAGTAGAAAAAGGAGCGAATTGGGTTATTCTGATTGATTTAGTCAGATTTTCTTTGGGAGGTTATTGTTCACATTCGCCTGTAAAAAAGATCAATTCTTTCGCATATCAAAGACCCTCGGCCAGGCAGGTAAATGATGGGTGTTATTATATCAGCTTGTCGGGCGTGGTGCCGATGCCTGTACTCTATTACTCCTCTCCCCATGCCATCGGGTGGAGCATGTCGGGCGGTGAGCGGATGACTGTATTCTTATA
Organism: Candidatus Brevefilum sp.; assembly: GCA_048615215.1. GTDB lineage: Bacteria > Chloroflexota > Anaerolineae > Anaerolineales > Anaerolineaceae > Brevifilum. Next base: position 1,012 of record JBMCLF010000238.1, on the reverse strand, counting down.
CTCCTCTCCCCCCGCCAGCGGGGGGAGAGGATTGAGGTGAGGGGGGGAATGGTTTGATCTACCTTGCGGATTCGTTACAAAAAAAACGAACCGAAACGAATAGTGTGACATGGATCTGTTCTTTCCGCACACCGCCTAACTAACCTATTACAGACCGTAGGTCAGGTATGGTGCCGGGTCTTGCAGAATAATTGCAAGACGTAGAATCGCCTTCCTTGTTTGATCCTGTCATCATCAGACTTTTCAGGCACCTACCTGACAAAACAATTCAACCTCAATAGTGAAACAAGAGCTGTAGTCATAGGGCCCTCACCATACGGTCTTTTTGTGTGGTGTGCGCTCCGGTCGCCTGCACCCCATGCCCAGAGTAGATTCGTAAGGTGCGCTCCTATATCAAGCGCACCATATGTCCAATTTGCGAGATGTCTGCACCCTTTTACTCTTCTCCCCACGGCAGCGGGGGGAGAGGATTGGGGTGAGGGGAGGAATTGGGCTGTCATTCTATTTGCATTGCGAAACCTGAGCAACTTGTCGGGTGGGGTGCAAATACCACCCTTCCAAATTCATTTAAAAAATTTCCCAAACCTATTTTATACTGCAAGCAGGATTAAGTATTCATCTGGTGTTACTGTTACTGGTGCAGTCAAAACCCGACTGCACCCTACGACCCCTCGAAAAGCTTGTAGGCCGGGCAGCAGGCACCGGACTACTTATGATTGCAGGTTATCCTCAATTTTCTTCAAAACTTCGTCAAGATGATTGATGACTTCATCGTTGGTAAATCGTAAAATCATGTACCCCATGGCAATCAGGTTTATTTCGCGTGACTGATCATAAACTTGCTGCTTTTGATGGATTGGTCCATCAATTTCAATGATCAACTTAGCCACAGGACAATAAAAATCGACAATATAAGTACGAATAATATGCTGTCGTCTAAATTTATAGCCAGCCAATTGTTTCATCCGTAAATGTGACCATAGGACTCCTTCTGTGGGTGTGGGATGCTGGC
>JBMCLF010000237.1:0-2856 GCA_048615215.1 Candidatus Brevefilum sp. | reverse complement strand
CCCGGGTAAGGGGGGATTACGTGCTCTCCAATGCCGATGGCTATCGCACGATCTACAAAATGCTGAGCGGGTGCTTCACCAACGAAGAGATCGACAAATATTACGATCAAATTCTCGATGAGCAGGAGATGAATACCACGATCAGTTTGGGAGTGAGGCGGGAGTTCCCATCACACTGGCGCGCAATTTCTTATGTTTTGGATGAGCCCGTGGAAATAGCCGGTGATCTCCGGAATTCTCTGGAAGTTGAATTCTATGGGCCAAAATACGGCTTTTCTCCTGAGGGAAAATCGGTCTTAAAAATTCTTATGAAGTCGAAATATTCGTTTTGGAAAGCATTACGAAAAAACCGGAAGGCCTACCAGTACGCGAAAGATGAAGCTATCGAGTGTGTCATCGCTCTTCTCGAGGAAAAATTCCCCGGGCTCCATGAGCAGGTGGAAATGCGTGATATGGCCACACCGATCACGGTTGAGCGCTATACCAACTGTATCCAGGGCAACCATGCCTGGTCACCGCCTGATTTCAGCCTGATGAAGATGATGAAGGGCGTGAGTAAAAGCCTGCCCGGTTTGGATCATTTCTATATGGTTGGTCAATGGGCTTTGGGGAGCTTGGGAATTCCCAACGTTGCCATGGATGGACGTAATGTCATTAAAAAAATCTGTAAGAGGGAGCGGGTTCGTTTTAAAACGACGGTTGATTAATTTCCCCAGCTCTGATAAAACTCGTTCTCAATCCCGATCCGGGCGAGCATGCGCCCGATGGTTGTATTCACCAGATCATCAATGGTTTTTGGCTGATGATAAAAAGCAGGGATGGGTGGAAAGATGATCGCACCTGCTTCTGCGGCCTGAGACATCAAACGAAGATGGCCTCGATGGAGAGGTGTTTCCCGAACGCCCAGCAGCAGAGGGCGTTCTTCTTTTAAACAAACATCAGCCGCACGGTGGATGAGGTTTTCGGTATAACTGTTGGCGATGCCAGAAAGGGTCTTGATCGAACAGGGGACAACCAGCATTCCTCGGGTGGGGAAGGAGCCTGAGGCGATCGGTGCATACAGGTCATCCGGGGGATACCACCGGTCGGCTTGTTGATGTAATTCCCCTGGCTGGATCCCGGTCTCATCTACTAGGATGCGCTCCCCCATGGAACTGAGGACCAGATGGACAGGTATTCCCAACTGCTTAAGGGCTTTCAGCAACCGCAGGCCGTAGATGGCGCCGCTGGCGCCGGTGAGCGCGAGGATGATCGGTTTATCCGGTTTCATGCTGAAATTATACTTCGTCTTTATCCCGGACCTTAACCCACCCCTGTGATGAATCTAATTCCAGTTGGAGGCCGCTTTTCAACATGCCGATATCGATTTGATCCAGGCAGGGGATCTCGGCGATAATGCATCCCACGGCGGTGATGGTTTCGCATTCAACGTTGATTATGGCCAGGGGTGCGTGACCGTTCTTTTGCAAGCGGTAGAGGATATAGGACCCAACGGTGGAGCCTTTGCCGGTGGGAAAGGCCAGTATTTTCCCGGCAATGGATCTCCCTTCAAGCTCATGCCCTGCTTCAGTGACACTGCCGGTATCCGGATCCACGCCGCCATAAAAAGAAATCCCCATGCGGCTGACGAGGGCTTCTCCGCTGGCAACACCTGGGAAGATCATGCGCCCATTGAGTTTCATCGCAGCGCCTCCTTCACCACCTCGTCAAAGGGACTCAGGCGAGTTTTGAATTTGTTTTTAGCGTAAGCATAATAGCAGGCTTTGGCTGAATCTGTGGCAAGCGCCTTGAAGCGGCCTTTGATAGGAGCAACCACACAGCATGTGTCTGTTGCAAATTTTGCCCCTGCGGCTTCAATGATGGCGGTGTGGCCCAGGCGGTCTGCGATGCCCTTTACGGGTCTGGATGTGGTGATCCAGAATTCTTTTTTGACCTTCTGGCCCTGCAAAAGCTCAGCCACGCGCTGGATCTCCCGCAGGGAGAGATGGGGACAGCCCAGGCTGACAAAATCCACTTCTTCCGGGGCAGCGCTGTTCAATCCATCCCAGGCCTGAGCAAGGTCCATTTGGGTGATTGTCAGGGTTTTCTCCGGCGGGTTGTAAACGTTTGCTTCGGGTGTGATCTCGGGGATGTGGAATAGCGCCACGCCGCCGAAAGTGGCGATACTTGCACAGAAAGATTTAAGGTTTTCCAGGCTGGCTGTTTCAATCCCAGTGATAAAGGGGACTTTGGGTCCCTTTTCAGCCTGGATGCGGTCTCCGATGGCTTTGCCCAGGGCGCCAAAATCAGGATTATGATCGAGGACAGCGTCCACATGCACATGGTGAGAGGGCAGGCGGTTTTTGTCCAGGTGGAACCCGTAAGCTGGTGTCCGCCCGGTCAGCGAAGCGGCCAGCGCTGAAGGGCCGCCCTCACGGTTGGTGCGGGCACCAATGACGCTGTTGGCAAAGCAGACGGCGCTGCTCTCTGCCCAGGCGATGTGCTCGCCAAAATGGGGCAGGTTGCCAAACAGGTAAGGCGTGCAGGAGCAGGTTGCCACCACACCCATTTTCTCAAAAATCTCCAGGACACGGCGCTGGTTTTCTGCAAAGTTTTCGTCAATGCCCAGTGTTCGGTAGTTTTCAATGTCCATCCCCGCCGGGTTGAGGGTCGTGAGTACCTTCGCTCTACCGCCTCCTTCTACCATCTCGGAAAGCCAGGCCAACCCCGCTTCACCCAGGTTGGCATAACTCACACCGGAGATCTGCACGGACTGTACCGGGATCATCCGGTCTGCACCGTAGATGCGCCCCAAGGTTTCCAGGATGCGCATGGCCTTTTGAGCGGCGGTGCCGGATTCCCCAGCAAGGATGGCTT
>JBMCLF010000236.1:0-2865 GCA_048615215.1 Candidatus Brevefilum sp. | reverse complement strand
GCCAGCCAAACAACGCCACCCACTATAAGCAGTAAAAACAAAAAACCAAAAAAACCCATTTTATCAGGGGGCTCCGGCCGCCGAGGAGTGGCCATGGTTGGGATCCTATTGGATGAACTTTGAGACTGCCGGGAAGAGGGTTTTTTGGTCATATCAATCGATCAACACCTCGATTGTACTGCGCTCTCGTTGTTCGGACAGCCAATCGTGCAGTGCCTGACGCTGCAGGATCAATCTGGCGTCCATCGTCAAAGGACGCTCCTCACGATCAAGGACTCTCACAATATGATAGCCGATTTCGGATTCAATAATTTCAGAATAACTTCCTACATCAAGATTAAAAGCGGCCTCTTCCAATGCGGGAATCAGCAAATAGCCTCGGGGAACCCAGCCCAGGTACCCACCGGTAATGGGATCATAATTAAAAGCAACTTCCTCAAAATCACTGCCAGAATTCAGGCTGACTAGAGCATCTTCCCCACCGGTTTCGGTATAGGCAAAGATTTGCCGTAATTCCACCTGCTCGGTGATCTCCGGGACGGTCTCAATAATGCGATTACGCTGATCTGCAGCCAGCATCTGTAATTGCAAAGCATACCGCAATTCATCCTCCGTATACCCCCATTCCATCATCCATGCAGTTAAATCCACCTCACCAGCAACCGCATCCAACCTATCTTGCAAGGCCTGATCAGTAATTTCAGTTCCCGCTTCTCTGGCACCCTGCGCCAATAATACCTGATTGATCAGATCATCCAAAACAGTTTCTTCAACTTCGGCTTCATCCACCGTCTGCCCCGCACTCTCCCTGGCAAGAACAAAACGAGAGAATTCGCTCTGGAACCATGCCAGCGGAATCCTTTCACCGTTAACCACAGCGGCCGCCGGCATTGGGGTCGCTGTGGGTTCTGCGGTCGTAGGGGTCGCAGTGGCAGCGTCCGTGGTTGGAGACGACGTAACTTCGGGAGTGGGTGTGCCCGAACATGCAGTTAATAATAAAATAATGGCAACAAGCCAGATGCCTGGCCAGCGTACTTGATGCTTCGATGTTAACATGTCTTCCATTATACCCGCGCTCTGACAAAGTCAAATCAAAAGAAAAAGGCTGCTCCATACAGGAACAGCCTTGAAACTTCTTGGGTTAAGGAGCTGGACTTAGAAACCGCCCATGCCGCCCATGCCGCCCATTCCGCCAGCGCCACCAGCGGGCATCTCCGGTTCTTTCTCGGGGAGATCGGTGATCAGGGCTTCAGTGGTCAGGATCATGGCAGCAATTGAAGCTGCATTCTCCAGAGCACCGCGGGTCACCTTGGCAGGATCGATGACACCATCTTCGATCATGTCAACGTATTTTTCCGTCAGGACGTCGTACCCGATATGTTTATTGTCTTCTTTTTTCTGAGCATTGCGGACATTCTCCACAACCACTGAGCCATCCTGGCCAGCATTGGAAGCGATGCGACGCATCGGGACTTCCAGTGAATTGCGGACGATCTTGACGCCGATTTGAGCGTCGGTGCTTTCCAAGGTTAAACCATCCAGGGCTTTCATAGCATTGATCAATGCAACGCCGCCGCCAGGGACAATACCTTCTTCAACCGCTGCACGGGTTGCTGAAAGGGCATCCTCAACACGGTGTTTCTTTTCTTTTAGTTCGGTCTCGGTGGCTGCGCCAACACGAATGATGGCAACGCCGCCAGAGAGTTTCGCCAAACGTTCCTGCAGTTTTTCGCGATCATAATCACTGGTTGAGTTATCGATTTCAACACGGATCTGTTCGATGCGGCCTTTGATGGCATCTGAATCGCCTTTACCGCCGACGATGGTTGTATCGTCTTTGGTGCTGACAACCTTCTCACATTGACCCAGATCCTGGATGGTCACTGTTTCGAGCTTGCGGCCGGTTTCTTCTGAAATAACGGTCGCACCAGACAGTGTGGCAATATCCTGGAGCATTGCTTTGCGGCGGTCACCAAAGCCAGGGGCTTTGACAGCCAAAACATTCAGCATACCGCGCAGTTTGTTGAGCACCAATGTTGCCAGTGCTTCACCATCAATATCTTCAGCAATGATCACTAATTCTCTTTTGCCGACCTGGACAAGTTTCTCGAGCAGGGGAACAATATCCGAGGCAGCAGAGATTTTCTTGTCATGAACCAGAACATTGGGTTCTTCGATCACAGCTTCCATATTTTCTGAGTCTGTGACGAAATAGGGGGAAATGTAACCACGATCGAACTGCATACCTTCAACATATTCAGTTTCAAATTCAAGGCCTCGTGATTCTTCAACAGTGATCACGCCGTCCTTGCCAACCTTATCCATTACTTCTGCAATCAACTCACCAATTTCTCGCTCCTGGGCGGAAATTGTGGCGACGTTTGCAATTTCCTCTTTGGTTGTGATGTCAATTGCTTGTTCAACAATCGCATCAGAAACTGCTTTTGCAGCAGCTTCAATACCACGTTTGAGAAGCATTGGATTTGCGCCAGCAGCCAGGTTCTTGAGACCCTCTGTGACGATGGCGTGCGCCAAAACGGTGGAGGTGGTTGTTCCATCACCAGCGATGTCATTGGTCTTTGTTGCAGCTTCTTTCAAGAGCTGGGCACCCATATTCTCAAAGGGATCTTCCAGTTCAATTTCTTTTGCAACGGTCACACCGTCATGGGTGATGGTGGGGGATCCGAATTTTCGATCAATCGCAACATTTCGACCCTTCGGACCGAGTGTGGTTGCTACTGATTTTACGACTACATCAATACCAGTTTTTAATGATCGTCGAGCTTCTTCAGAAAACTTAAGTTGTTTAGCCATTTCTTATTACTCCTTGGTTCCTATCAATTACTCGTTCAACTTGGCGAGAAT
>JBMCLF010000235.1:0-2877 GCA_048615215.1 Candidatus Brevefilum sp. | reverse complement strand
CGAGGTTTGATCAATGCTGATTGGCGTAACAGAAACTTGTTTTTCCACCAGCAGAGTATATACATCGGTGTCTTTATCCAGTTCTTCGGGATCATATTTGATCTCGTAGCTCATCGGACCCCGTTCCGAAAGTGATTTCCTTTGGACAGGCTTTGGCATGTAATAGCGTTTACGGGCCTGCCGGGTGATCTTCCAGGGTGTATCTTTTGTTGCGCCCTGGGGGATATCCAGTTTAATGATGTCGACATCTTCAGCCAAGTCGTGATCGAGCATTTTGACTGTTATCATATGTGTGAAATAGGCGGCGGTTTGGAAGTCCACGTCCTGGGATAGTGAGAAGTGATGTTCCATGCTGGTCTGCATGGACACAGCCAGAGATGGGATGCCCAGAGAAGCCGCTTCCAGGGCAGCGCCCACCGTTCCTGAAATTGTGAGGCCTGTTCCGATATTCTCGCCATAGTTGATTCCGGAGACAACGATATCCGGTTTACCCTGGATCACGTCATAGATACCGTGTAAAACGGCCTGTCCGGGCGAGCCGTCCACGGAGAAAACCTGCCAGTCCCGCCCGTTTACATGCAGGGTCATCTCCTCAATGATGCCGGAGGAATGGATCGGCATGCTATGGCCGGCGCCGGTTTGCTGGTCTCTGGGTGCCACCACATGCACAAAGCCCAGGGGGTCCAGGGCTTCGGCGGCTGCCCATAACCCCGGGGAATGAATGCTGTCATCGTTGGTCAGTAAGATTTGTTTGGATTTATCATTCATAATGATTGGATTCTAATTGAGTTGGATTCTAAACGCAATAAAGGGTCAGTAAAGGTTTGATTAACATAAAGAAATGATTTGATATTGATAAAAGTCATTGATGATGAGATTCAATTGCTGTAAAAGTTGCCCATAGGGTGCAGAATGATCATTCTTGTCACTCTCAACACACCAGAAAGTAACCATTGAATGCTAAGTTATGTGTAATCTCTACCCTGGTTTGATTTTTTAGAGATGAACAATCAGGCTCAAGCTTCTCCGGCCGCGCATTGGATGGCAAATTTCATGATCTCATCGATCATTGCTTTCAGGCCGTTGGTTCTTTGGGACGAGAGGTGTTTGTTCAAGCCCGTCTCATCGAAAAAAGTCAGGTCTGTCGTTGCGGCTTCCTGTGCGGGCTGTCCGGAATACACCTTCAGCAGCAGGGCGGCCAACCCTTTGACGATCAGGGAATCACTGTCCGCCTCAAGTTGAAGCACGCCATCCTCACATTCCTTATGAAGCCAGACGGTAGACTGGCAGCCGCGTACAATGTTATGTTCTGTTTTATGTTCTTCCGGCAGGGGCGGCATCTTCTGGCCGAGTTCGATCAGGTAGGCATATCGTTCCTCCCATTGAGGAAGAAATGAAAAATCTTCGACGATTTGGCTTTGGATGTCCTGGATGGTTGGCATTGAATTATCTTCCTAAAATCTTGAGAACAGCGTGAATGGCTTCGATGAGGGTATCAATATCCTCTTTGGTGTTGTATAGCGCCAGGGATGCGCGTACGGTCCCCTCGATGCCGAGTGCGGTCATGATTGGCTGAGTGCAGTGATGCCCGGTGCGAACTGCCACCCCTCGCGTGTCCAGCAGGGTACCCAGGTCATAGTGATGAATCCCCTCGATGTTGAAGGCCAGGATGCTGGTGCGTCTTTTGGCATTGCCAAAGATTTTAAGGCCGTCGATCTGCTGTAATTGATCTCGGCCGTATTCCAGCACGGCATCTTCGTGTGCCACAATATCATCGAAGGACAGCGCGTTAATATAAGCGAAGGCTGCTGCCAGGCCGATAGGTCCGACGATGTTCGGTGTTCCAGCCTCAAATTTGAAGGGCAGCTTATTGTAGGTGGTCTTTTCGATGGAGACCAGGTCAATCATTTCTCCGCCGCTCTGGTAAGGGGGCATGGCTTCAAGCCATTCCTCTTTGCCATAGAGCACACCAATGCCGGTGGGACCATAGATTTTATGCCCGGAAAAGACGTAAAAATCTGCGTCCATGTCACGAACATCGTGTTCGATGTGCTGCACGGATTGGGCTGCATCCACCAAAACGGCAGCACCGGCGTCATGAGCCATGTCAATGATCTTCTTCGCATTATTGATCGTTCCAAGGGAGTTGGAGACGTGATTGAAGGCGACAATGCGGGTGCGTTCACTCAATAGTTTTTTATAAATGTCCAGCTGCAGGTCGCCATTGGGCTTAAAAGGGATCACCCTGAAATGCGCCTGACGGCGTTCGCACATCCTCTGCCAGGGGACGAAGTTGGAGTGATGATCCATCTCGGTGACGATCACCTCATCGCCGGGGTTGACGAATGCCTCGCCAAAGGAATGCGCCACCAGGTTGATGCCTTCTGTTGTCCCGCGTGTGAATATGATTTCATGCTCATGTGCGGCGTTGATATAATGCTGGATCGTCTTTCGGGCAGATTCATGGGCTTCGGTCGCCATGTTGGATAGGTGGTGCGTCCCACGATGGATATTGCTGTTATAGGTGGTATAGAAGCGGGTGATGGCATCAATGACGGACTGCGGCTTTTGGGTGGTTGCAGCGTTATCCAGATAGATCAGCGGTTTACCGTTAATTTTTGACTGTAAAATCGGAAAATCAGCTCGAATTTGTTGGATGTTTAGCGCCATAACTTCCTTCATTGGATTATTTATTTGGCAAGTAGATGCATTTTACCAGACTGGCAAATTAATGGATGCAAAGGATATTCAGGAGAAACCTTTCTGATATCAGTCCTCTAAAATCACCCTGACAGGCGTGCCAATTTCCGCCCCCAAATGGTGCGCCGCGTTCCCATTGGTCACCGAAATAGCCAGAGAACCTGTGCTGTCGATTGT
>JBMCLF010000234.1:0-2899 GCA_048615215.1 Candidatus Brevefilum sp. | reverse complement strand
GGCCCAATTTGTGGAATTCTGCATGCTGATGGTCGTAATGAACAACCAGAGGGAAATCCGGGTTGACATAGATTTCTAGGACACCATTAACGCAGTAAATGGATGTGCTGTTATTTTCTTTTTGGTACGACCAGCTGGCGGTCACGTTGCCCATGGCTCCCCTAGCTGTTTTCAAAAGGCAAAGAGCATTGTCCTCAACATCGATCAATTCTCCGGTGGAATAGGTTTTGCTGAGGGTGCTCAAAAAGGCTGTTGCTTCAGTGTAATCGTCATCCAGCAGCCAGCGCAGGAGGTCGAGTTTGTGGATAGCCAGGTCTCCCAGGACACCCAGGCCTGTGATTTCTTTGCGGTAAAACCAGGTATCTGCGCCATCGATCGCCCAATCTTCGGAGCCTGGGTGCCCAAAAACGGAATTAAAAGTCAGGACTCTACCCAACTTACCCGATTGAAGGATTTCTTTTGCCTTTTGATTGGCGGGTTCCAGCCGCTGGTTGTGAGCGATCATCAATTGTTTGCCTGATTTTTCAGCTGCTTCGATCATAGCTCGTGCATCTTCGAGGGAGGTTGCCATTGGTTTTTCGCACATCACATGTTTCCCGGATTCCAGAGCGGCAATGGTCATTTCAGCATGGGTGGTATTGGTAGCAGCAACGATCACCGCATCCAAATCTGGATCCTGGATCAATTGACGGTAATCTGTGTAGGCTTTGCAGCGATATTCCCGGGCGATCTCCTCAGCCCGAGATTCGACAACATCACAGATTGCGCCGACCTCTGCATCGGGATGCAGCGCTGTCTCAGGGAGATGCCGATACCTGGAAATGCTTCCAGCCCCAATGATGCCAACCGATAGCTTCATGTTTACTCCTTTGTTTCGTATCGTAATTTTACAATTAATCCTCAACCCACCAAAGATCGGGCAAGGGTTCTGTCAAGATGATATCCCGCAGGAATTTTATGGCTCGATCGAGGCCTTCATCTCGTGAAGCAAGAGGGTCTTCGTGTTCAATGCTAATCGTGCCATCATAACCCACCAAACGCAGGTTGCGGATGACATCCTTCCACACCAGGGCATCATGGCCAAATCCCACAGCATGGTGGTTCCAGGACCGGTTGAGCCCCTCTTTGAAATGTTTATAATCCAGAACACCGTTCTTTGACAGGTTGATCTCGTCCATGCGGGTATCCTTGGCGTGAAAGTGAAAAATCGCCTTGTTGAAAGCCCTGATCACAGCTTGTGGGTCAGCACCTTGCCAGAAAAGATGGCTGAGATCCAGGTTCACTCCCAGGTAAGTGCTGCCAACAGCCTCATGCAGGCGCCAGAAGGTTTCTGGATTGTATACGCAGAAACCTGCGATGGGTTCCAGTGCAACTTTAATGGACCTGGATTCAGCGAAGTGGATGGCATCCTTCCAGTAAGGGATCAGCACCTGATTCCACTGGTAATCCAGTATCGTGTGCCAGATTTCAGGCGGCCAGAAACATGTGACCCAATTTGGGTATGTGTCTGTCTCAGCTGCCCCTGGACATCCTGAAAAGGTAATGATCGTGTCTACACCTAGTTTTTCTGCCAGAAGCACACCTTTTTCGTAGGCTTTATGATAACTTTCGGCAATTGATTTCCGGGGATGCACCGGGTTGCCTGAACAATTCAGGGCGCTGATCGTCATGTCGTGCTTTTCTAATGTATCTTTGAATTGGCTTAAGGCGTGAGCGTCATTTAATAATTGATCGGGGTTGGCATGGAACACGCCAGAATAACCTCCGCAACCAATTTCGACGGTATGGATGTCTCTTTTGTTCAAATAGTTTAGTGCTTCATCTAAGGTAAGATTTGATAAGAGTGCTGTATAAACACCAAGTTTCATGATATCCTCAATAATTGATTAGGTGAAATATGGGTCTGGGGCTGGAGGGGAGTCTCCAGCCCCAGGGAGGTATGTCTAATAATTTTTGCTGATGCTGAACTCGTAGCGGTCAGCGCGATAATAACTGGTTGAGGCTTCGATGGGCTCATCATTTTTGAGGTAAGCTGTCGTGTTAACTTGCAGGAGGGGCGATTGATTTGGAACTTTCAATAAATTCTTGTGCCACTCGTCCGGCCTGACAGCGCTGACAATCTGGTCAATACGGCCAATGGGCAGTTTATAACGAGTTAATAAAAGCGAATAGAGAGATTTTGACTTGAAATCCTGGGTATGAAGATCTGGACAAAGGTCGGTGACAACAGTGGTGTACTGTACACCAATTGGGAAATTATCACCAAAGCGAAGGCGGATTAATTCCAAAGCCTGACAGCCTTTTTTGGGATGAAGGGATATGGGTGCGGTGCCGTCCACAATGGTCATTTTCTTGCGGAGAACTTCAGAATGAGGTTTAAGACCCATGTCGATGATCTGTTGTGCGAAACTCTGATCTAAAAAGAACAATAGCCGATTTCGGCCTTTACAAATCATTGTTCCGCGCCCGGGCGTCCGCTCAACGAGATTTTCGGCAGCCAGCAACCCAATTGCCTGTCGGACCGTCTGGCGGCTAACCTGGTAGGCTTCAGCCAGTTCATTTTCTGATGGGAGCCTATCACCCGGTTTGAGTTTTTCAGATTGGATCATCCCCAGAAGCTCAATCCTAACCTGCTGGTAAAGGGGAATTGGACTGGAATCATCAACGGAAAGAATCCCAAGCTCTTCTGCTGTGTATTGATGCCCTTGCATACCCCTCCTGCTTTACCTTAGAAAAAGTTTGTACGTACATATTCAATGATAATAAAGATTTACTTCTGTGTCAAGCGCCGAAATTTTAGAATAGATTGATATTATTCTGTATATATTCATTGATAACAAACGTATTATAATTAATGGACTGTACAAAGTGGCATGAGGCAAAGGAAAACTTGATGAAG
>JBMCLF010000233.1:0-2924 GCA_048615215.1 Candidatus Brevefilum sp. | reverse complement strand
GCCAGGCCTGCATCCGCGTCCTCAACGACCTGCCGGATCACACCGTCAATTGCCAAAATTACCGGCCGGCCGGCCGCCATGTAATCAAAGACCTTGTTCGGATAGGTGGTCTTGTAAAGTTCAATCGGCTTTAAAATTGCCAGGCAAGCGTCCGCTGCCGCCAGAGGATCTCGCATTTGCTTTTTTGGAACCGGGGGCAGGAAGTGAACATTTCTCAGGTTTCGATCCTCAGCTTTTGCCACCAACTGGTTTTTCTCCTTACCAGAACCCAGCAAAACAAATTGTATTCGAGGTTCTTCTTCCAAAATTTCGGCCGCGTTGAGAACCACGCCAAGATCATTAGACATCCCATGAGCGCCAGCATAAAGCACGATAAAGTCTTTTTCAAGCCCATGTTTTTTTCTGAAATCCCGGCCCTCCCTGTGTGGGTCGAACATCTCCGGATCGGCGCCATTGGGGATCAGGTGGACTTTTTCAGCGCCACGCTGTTCTACGTGGTCGATGAAGCCCGGTGAATTGACCATCACACGGTCGGCGTGGCGATACAGAAAGCGCTCCAGCCATTCTGACAACCTGATCAGAAGCTTATTATTAAGCACACCCACAGCCACGGCGAATGCCGGCCAGAGATCGCGAACTTCCAGCAAAAAAGGCACGCCTTTCAGTCGGGCGAGCAGCCAGGCTGTCGGCCCCTGGAAGATGGGAGGTGTGGTTCCCCAAACCAGATCCACCTTATGGACAAATAAGCCGTTGACGAAGGATGAGATCATGAAGCTCAAGAAGCTGAAGACACGCAAAATGAAGGAGCGATGAAGGACGGGTAGGGTATAACTGCGGATGATCCTCACACCCAGATCGTCAACCTGGATGCGTGCACCCTTTTGGGTTTTGTCTCCGGTGAGGTAGCTGATCGGGCTGGCGATGATGGTCACCCGGTGGCCCTGTTGGGCGAGGTGCCTTGCCAGTTCATGGTGGCGGGTGCCGCCGGGTTCATCCAGCGCGGCAAAGGCCTGATGGATCAGCAGGATGTGCATAATGTTAACATTTTACTCGATTATAGAAAAGGCGTGTTTGATGTGTCAATGACTGTGGGAATTTCTGGGAAGGTTTAACGGTCTTTTCTGTTGCGAATCAGCTGCACCAGCCCTCTGCCGGCCAGGATCAGACCCATCACGAACATCGCGGCAAGCAGGGTGATGTTGAGGGTGATTTGCCCGGTTTTTGGGATGAGCGCATCAATGATTCCTATCAGTGCGGATGTAAGGCATAAAACCAGCCCGGTGATGAAAAGCAGCCAGTTTTGAGTTTTCTTTTTCATTCGATCACCTTCCAGGTGGATTTAATCTCGATCGGCAGCCGACCGGAAGTCATCGCGATCAGCATCAGGGCTGGACTTTTTTCACCGTAGGTGTATGACTGCCAGCCCCAGCTTGGTTCAGGGCTGATTTCGCCCTGTATGCATTCTCCAGCCCGAACAAGGTGAAAGCTTTCTACTTCGTTTAGTCTTAATTGGCATGATAATAGGGGCCCTTGTAATTCAATGATGTGCTGTTCATGCATTTCCCAATTCCAATCCGGCAGCAGCCAGGCCAGCCTGACCTCATGCAGCCTGTCATTGGGTTTGCCATATGGTAAAACTGTGTCCAGCACCTGCCAACCATCCGCTTGGCGGAGAAGGGTGCGCTGGTGCAGGGCGCCAAGGCGGCGGTAGCCATCGTGCTCTGCGGTTACCCGCAGGATACGCCCCTGTTCATCCACCTCATGGGCCAGGATTTGGGCCTGCGCCCAGTCCAGCCAGAGGAAACGCCCAGCGCGAGTCATCTGGTCTTCACCGTCCAGGGTGAGGGTGTTGTGCACAAATCCTGCTGCCAGGGCATTGTCCCATGGCGGTGAGGCATTGTACTGGTAGGTGCCTGGATCCAGGGCGATGTTGACGCCGCGCCACCAGAGGTCAACATGCAGCTGGTCGGCGTGCGAGGGCCGGTCTCTGTAATGGGCTGTGTGGATGAAGGCGCGGCCCTGTTCATTTTCCAGGCGCAGCATATCCGGCGCTTGAGGGTGTTGGAGAATTTCAGGTTCCTCGGCTTGCAGCCTGAACCAAAGTGCCATTTCACTTAACTCAGGTTGGTTGTAGACATCCTGCTCAAGAAAAGCCTTGGCCGCTGCATCAACTACAGGACGGAAATCGTGAAAATCAAGGTTCGTGAGTGGGAAAAGATAAGCCCCATCATTGGCGCCAAGATTGGGGGTTTGGCCGGTTTTGAGATCGGTCAGAGCCCATAGCCAGCGGGTGGCGGCGGACAGCTTTGCTCGGGTGGCCAAAGGCCAGGCCGGTGCGTTGGACAGCCGGCGGATATGGTCTGCAAAGAGGGCCACCTGAAGCATCAGCCGGTGGTAATTGGCGCTATGCTGAGTATAAGTGCCGTATTCATCAATTTGATTTTGGAACCCCCAGTTTAGCCAGCGGTGGCCAAGCCTGTGCCAGTTTTCAGCCTGCGGATGATCAGCCAGATACAATCCGGCTGTGTATAACCCGGCCGCTTCCGTTAGCAGGTGGTTGTTGTTCTGCGCCCGGGAATAGATCAGAGTGGACGGAATCCTGCGGGCGTGTTCTGCAATCGCTTGCCATAACCGGCGTCGTTCGGGGGTGTAGGCTTTTTGCTCGAATCCAAAAACGCGATCGCAAAAGACCATAGCCATCAGCCGAATGGCGACCTCCTGAGCCGATTCCCATTGCCGTCCGAGATTGGGCGGATGAGCGTTTAAAAATTCGGTAGTTTTCTGCCAGAAATCGCGGGCAAAGGCAGGGTTGCCGCTGAAAGCGTAGGCCCTTGCCAATGTTAACGCCCAACCAAAGCGTCCGGGTTCCCAAATATACTTGATGTCTTCATCGGGAGGCAATTCTTCCAGGAGGCTCCAATGTT
>JBMCLF010000232.1:0-2924 GCA_048615215.1 Candidatus Brevefilum sp. | reverse complement strand
AACAATTCACTTCGAGTTGGCTGGTCCCCTGTGGGCGTTCATCATGTTAAGCTCACCCTGATGCCGGGTGAAAAAAAGCGGATTATTTTCCTGTTGGGCTACCATGAAAATCCTCCCACAGAGAAGTTTTCACCGCGAAATTCGCAAAGCATCAATAAGCAAACTGTTCAGCCGGTGATCGATGCCTTTCTGGATCCTGATCGGGTGGATGGCGCTTTTGAGGATTTGCGATCAGCCTGGGATAAATACCTGGGCGTGTTCCAGGTCGAAACTGACAACGAACACGTGAACAGGATGGTTAATATCTGGACCCCGTATCAGTGCATGGTGACCTTCAACCTCTCGCGCTCAGCCTCTTATTTTGAATCGGGCATCGGACGCGGGATGGGATTCAGAGACTCAAACCAGGATTTACTCGGTTTTGTCCATATGGCGCCGGAGCGTGCCAGGCAGCGCATATTGGACCTTGCCGCTACTCAGCTTGAGAGCGGTGGAGCATACCACCAGTATCAACCCTTGACCAAGCGGGGAAATGGCGCGGTGGGCAGCAATTTTAATGACGATCCTGCCTGGCTGGTGCTGAGTGTTGCGGCTTATCTCAAAGAGACCGGTGATTGGGGCATCCTGAAAGAACGCGTCCCATTCGAAAATAAATCCGGTACGGAAGCCAGCCTGCTGGAGCATCTGGAACGCTGCATCCAATATATGCTCGATAATATCGGCCCACACGGCCTGCCGCTGATTGGCAGGGCAGATTGGAACGACTGCCTGAATCTAAATACTTTTTCTGACAAACCAGGCGAATCTTTTCAGACCACGACCAATCGTGACGGCAAGGTCGCTGAATCGACAGTGATAGCCGCTTTGTTTACAATGGCGGCGATTGAATTATCTCAAATCACAAAACACCTGGAGATGAACGACGAAGCAGCTCGATTGATGGGGTTGGCCGATGGCATGGCCGCCACCATACGCCGTTATGGCTGGGATGGATCCTGGTTCCTGCGGGCGTATGACCATTTTGGCAAAGCGTTGGGTTCAGCAGTCTGTGACGAGGGAAAGATTTTTATCGAGCCGCAAGGCTTGTGTGCCATGGCCGGTATTGGGATTAAGGAAGGCCTCGTCTCTACTGCGCTTAAAGCAGTAAAACGGCACCTGGCAACAGAGCATGGGGTCTTACTGCTGCAGCCGCCTTACACCCGTTACCACCTGCACCTGGGCGAGATCTCATCTTATCCGCCAGGTTACAAGGAAAATGGCAGCGTGTTTTGCCACACAAACCCATGGGTAATGATCGCGGAAGCGATCCTGGGGCATGGGGAGCAGGCGCTGGATTACTATCTGCGCATCAACCCTTCCAAACGGGAGGGTATGAGCGACCTGCACCGCTGTGAGCCTTACGTTTACGCCCAGATGATCGCCGGGAAGGACGCCGATTCTTATGGTGAAGCCAAGAATTCCTGGCTCACGGGAACCGCGGCCTGGAATTTTGTCGCCATCGCCCAGTGGATCCTCGGGATACGTCCTGAGTTTGAGGGCTTACGGGTACAGCCTGTCATTCCGCAGCATTGGGAGGGTTTTAAAGCAACCCGCCTCTTCCGTGGCGTGACCTATGAAATTGATGTTACTCGAAAAGGCCCTGGGAATACCGTAACAGTGTCTGTTGATGGGCAGACAATTTCAGGGAATTTGATCCCCCAGCCTGAGAAGTCCACAGTAAAGGTAGAAGTTTTGCTGGGTTGAACACTGGGCAAACCTCTCAGTGCCAGTAGTTTCATCCAGGGATTTAATCTGAATATTGATTTTTTAAATTTCATTTATTTGTAAGGATTGACGTATGAAACAATATGGTTATTTTGATGACGTTCAGCGCGAATATGTGATCACTAACCCGCAGACACCCGTCAAATGGATCAACTATCTCGGCACGTTGGCTTTTGGGGGCTTTGTGGATCAGACTGGCGGGATGCTTGTTTGCCGGCAAGATCCAGCCTTGAATCGCATCACCAAGTACCTCACGCAGGACCCACCATCTGAATTTCGTGCCACCACAATCTATCTGCGTATTCCTGAGGGAAATGGAAGCTATGATGTCTTCTCCCCATTCTATGTGCCAACCCTCACCTCATATGATCGTTATGCATGCCATGTGGGCTTGGGTTATTCCCGCTTTGTGTCTGAGATGAAGGGATTGAAAACGGAAGTCAAAATCTTCATTCCGCGGGGTGAAACTGTTTTAATCCAGAAGATTACGGTAACCAACCTCACAGAAGAAGCCAGAGAAGTGGACCTGATCCCGGTGGTGGAATACACCCATCCAGATGCGCTCAAACAGCTCAACAACGCCGATTGGGTCCCGCAGACCATGCAGTCTTATCTGAATGAGGAACCAGGAGGCTTAAAAATCCTCAGCCAGGCGCCGTTCATGTTCAAAGACATCAGGCGAAACTACTTCACCGCCAATTTGCCTGTTTCTTCTTTTGATTCGGACCGGCGGGAATTTTTGGGCGAGAATGGTTATGGCACGTGGGCTTCACCAGGAGCCCTGCAGGCAGAGGAACTCACGAATAGCCTTGCGCTGAGGGGCGATAATATCGCAGCACTGATGCTGCATCTGGGTGAGATTCCGCCCGGTGAGAGCAAAAGCGCCATCACATTGTTGGGGCAGGCCTCAGGTATTGAAGAAGCCATGCCTGTTATTCGGCGTTTTCGGGATGAGAACGAGGTGAAATTGGCTTTCACTGAACTACGTGATGGCTGGACGTTCCTGCTGGACACTGTCCAGGTTGACACGCCCGATGCGGATATGGATCGGATGCTCAATATTCATAACCCGCGGCAGTGTCTCATCACCATGAACTGGTCGCGCTACCTTTCGCTTTACCAGTTGGGCTTCGGCGCCCGGGGCATGGGCTTTCGAGACA
>JBMCLF010000231.1:0-2960 GCA_048615215.1 Candidatus Brevefilum sp. | reverse complement strand
GACCTCCCGGCAGTCCTGGATGGTTCAGAGAATCTCAGGCAGCGGCCCATGTCCAGGGTCATCGCACCTCTTTGTCAGATGGGAGCAAATATCCACAGCAACGGCGGTAAAGCCCCAATCACAAATCTCCCTCGCAAACCAGAGAATGAATTGCAGGGGATTCGTTACAAAATGCCAGTACCGAGCGCACAGGTCAAATCCGCGCTGCTGATCGCCTCGCTTTCTGCTAAAGGGCAGACAACCGTCATTGAAACAGGTCCTTCACGAGACCATACAGAACGCATGCTCAAAGTGATGGGCGCAAATCTGTCCAGGGAGAAAATTGATGACTGCATCCATACCACCATCGAACCACGCCAAAATCAACCATTAAAGCCGATAAAGTTTCAAATACCAGGAGATTTTTCCTCAGCGGCTTTCATCATGACCGCAGCGCTGCTTTTACCAGGCTCTAAAGTTATGATTCAGGATACTGGTTTAAATTGGACGCGCACCGGGTATTTAGATGTCATGATGAATATGGGTGCTGACCTTACTATCAAAAAACAGGGGGAAAAACAAGAGAAATGTGGAGATATTGAGGTGAACCACAGGCTCTTACAAAACGTCACTGTCTCTGGAGATATTGTTGTTCGCATGATTGATGAGTTCCCCGCTTTTGCGGTTCTTGCGGCATTTTCTCAGGGCGAATGCATTCTCAGGGATGCTCAAGAATTACGCCTCAAAGAGAGCGATCGCATCAAGGGAATTTACCAGGGACTATCCAGACTGGGAATTCAAATAGAAGAAAGGCAAGACGGCTTTCGAATAGTTGGGCACCCCGACGATCTGGAAGGAAATGTCATCCTCAATCCCGGCAATGACCATCGTATGGCAATGGCCTTTGTTTTAGCAGGTTTGAGGGCTAAAAATCCAATCATTATTGAAAACTCAGAGATCATCCACCAATCTTTTCCTGGTTTCATACCGGCCTTACAACAACTTGGAGCAGAGTCACTTGAGGTCATCCATGATTAACTCACCGCTTTCTCTTGGCTTGTTGGGTTACCCTTTAGATCACAGTTTATCCCCTTTGCTGCATACAACAGCGCTGAGATCACTAAACATTCCAGGTGAATATCGCTTATTTCCTGCCCAGGACGAAAATATCCTGCAGGATTATTTTCAACAAATGCGCCGGGGCTTGATCCATGGGCTGAACATCACCATTCCATGGAAAATTACGGCCATACAACTCCTGGACCAGGTGAGCGATACAGCCATGAAGATCGGCGCGGTTAATACTGTTTACATTGAAAAAGGCCAATTAATCGGCGAAAACACAGACGTACAGGGGTTTCACGAAGAAATTGCTGAAATCTTCGGAAGCCCTGACCAAATTTCTAATAACAAAGCTTTGATTTTAGGCGCTGGCGGCGCAGCTCGCGCCTCGGCATGGTCACTTGGAAAGATGGGCTGGGAGGTCACCATTGCCGCACGACGATTGGCACAAGCCCAAGAGCTAACACAAAATTATTCAAGCCTGCATGGAAAATTTTTGGCAATTGAACTTGCACAAAACCAATTGGCGGAACAATCACCCAACCTTATTATCAATGCCACGCCGGTCGGAATGGCTCCCGAAAATGAAGAAAATCCCTGGCCAGAAGAGCTGGCTCTACCTAAAGATGCTGTAGTTTTCGATTTGATTTATAACCCGCCTGAGACAAATCTGCTGGCAACTGCACGAGCAAATAGCCATAGGGCGATTAACGGCACGGGCATGCTTGTGTCGCAAGCCGCAGCCGCCTTCCAGCTCTGGACGGGGATCCAACCGCCCAGGCACATTATGGCAGAAGAATTGAATAATGCACTTTCAAAAATTCAAAGGAGTTCAGCATGACCACATTACGTTTCCTGACCGCAGGCGAATCTCACGGCCCTGCCCTTTTGTCAATTCTGGAGGGCATGCCGGCAGGACTGTCACTTTCTGAAGAAATCATCAATAAAGATTTGGCACGCAGACAGCGCGGCTTTGGATCAGGCGACCGCATGAAGATTGAGCACGACAAGTGCGAGTTGTTGTGTGGTGTTATGGCAGGGAAGACCACCGGCGCTCCCATTGGGATGATGATTAAAAATAAGGACCATGCCAATTGGAAAAACAAGCCGGTACCCAGCCGCACCATCCCGCGTCCGGGTCATGTTGACCTGGCTGCGGCCATTAAATATAACTATGACGACCTCCGGCCGGGATTGGAACGTGCCTCAGCACGAGAAACAGCAGCCAGAGTGGCCATAGGTGCTGTTTGTAAGCAATTTCTGTCCCATTTAGAGATAAAAATTGGAGGCTATGTGCGTTCGATTGGTTCAGTGGAGACAGATTTATCAAATCTCTCTCTGGAGGTTCGTTCTGCAAATGCTGAACAAAACGACGTACGCTGCCCAGATCCATATGCAGCAGAAAGCATCCGCAAAGAAATCAGTCAGGCAACCGAAGAAGGAGAAACATTGGGCGGTGTTATTGAAGTCTTTGGGCTGAACCTCACTACTGGATTGGGCTCTCACGTGCACTGGGATCGTAAACTGGATAGCAGGTTGGCGCAAGCCGTGATGAGCATCCCGGCAATAAAGGGAGTCGAAATTGGTTCTGCTTTTGAAAATACAAGAAAATCCGGCACCGCCGTGCAGGACCCAATCCTCCCACGAGACAATTTCATCAGCAGAAACCAGAACGCTGCTGGAGGCATGGAAGGGGGCATTACCAACGGACAACCGATCATCATCCGTGCAGCCATGAAACCCATCTCTACTACCCGAAAACCGCAGCAGAGCGTTGATCTGGTGAACGGTAAGAAACACAAAATGATCTACGAACGATCGGATGTCTGTCCAGTACCAAGAGCAGTGGTCGTGGTTGAAGCCATGGCCGGCCTTGATGCGACGGTCTATGTTCCCATAGTGGATTTTAAATTCACCAA
>JBMCLF010000230.1:0-2969 GCA_048615215.1 Candidatus Brevefilum sp. | reverse complement strand
GCATCAAGCAAGGGGTGACGGACCTGATAAAGTCTGATCGTGCTGCCTGGATGCCGCTCGCCGGTGTCTCTGAATGGCACCAGTTCCGGTTGTGTGGCGTCAATATCAAGCGCATATTTTGCGCGCATAAATGACAGGTCCAACTCAGCCATCACAGAGACCATCTCCTCCAGGACGTCGGCATGCTGTGCGACAGTATGGCTCAACTCAGCCAGGATCCGGCGGACCTCATCACGTTCCGCCAGCTCCAATTCCCGGTAACGGTTGTTCCACTCCACCACAGCCAGGGGTTCGATAAACAGCGTCGCCCCTGATGCGGATTGATCGTGGATGACGGCTTTGATCCGGCCTTTGAATTCTGCCCGCAGCGGCAGGACATCGCGTCCATTGCGCTGGGTGATGATCGGTTCCTGCAGCATATTGGCCGTTCGGGAATCTGTGAGGTAACGCTGCATCCGGGACATCATGCGCTCGTAAGTGATTTTCATCTCCCGGCGGATGTCACCCAGCTTCTCAGAAGCGGAATCGAGCACTTCGCCCCGGCTAGAAATTATTTTGTTGATGCGGTCCACCAAACCCAGGCCAACTGGAAGCCCGCCCACCAGGGTGGCAAGCAGGGGTGTTTCTTTGGCCAGGTTTTCAAGGGCGCGGTGTAATTTTCGGGAGACGATCAAGGTGTTCTTGATGGCTAAAAGATCTATTGGTTCAAGAACCCCATCACGGCGTGACAGGCCCACCTGCGGGCGGATGTCCTGGGCTTCGGCAAGGGAGACATCGGTATCCAGGCTGAGAATATGCCGGGCTTCTGCGGTTACCTGTTGGCGCTCACGCGCTTCAGCAAGGTCAGAGGTTGGGCGCAATTGGCGCGCCAGGTCCGCTGACGCACTGAAGTCAGCGTATTTCGCCAGGCGTGTGATGATCTTATGAAATTCAAGAGTCGAGAGCGCTTTTTCATTCATACGGATGAAAGTTTATCATGGAATCAAACACATTGTAGCCGGTCGTCCGACCAGTGTGTTTCAGCCAAGTTTGCTGGAATTATTCGAATTGGTGAAGGTCGGTCCAAAATCCCCCCAAAACCACAATTGGTGGAGGTCAGGTTGGGGTTTAACGCTTATTGACGCTTGCCAGACCAGCAAGCAGCTCGTTGCATTGTTTTTTGAAGTTTATCAGGACGCGATCATAAAGGGGGAAATTACGCCAATCCTCAATCTTATCGTTTTCTTGTAACCAATCATAGGTGCGTTTGGCGCCCGTTTTCCAATCAATCGTATATTCAAAATTCAGGTCTGTTTTGGCGGCACTGTTATCAAATATATTTGTGTACTGGAAATTAAGGAAGGTGACCATGGTGTGCTCGGGGGAAAGGCGAACGAGAATATCTGCGGGAATGTGGACCAGGGCAGGTTTTGGTGCACCAATGCATTCCGCCAGGCGTTCGTGATATTGATTCCAGGTTTGCCATTCTTCGCCAGTCAGATGATAGGCTTTTCCGTAAGCTTTATCATTACCGATCGCATTTACGAACCCTCGCCCGACATCATCAACATGACAGGAAGCCCATAAAGCTTCGCCATCTCCGTGAACGATGATTGGCTTTCCCTCCCGTAAGCGATCGAGGAAAAAGGTATCCCAACCAAAAGTGTGAATGATATTACCGCCCTCACCGTAGGTGTGGGCTGGGCGCAGAATCGTTACAGGGAAGTGCCCATCCTCATGGGCAGCCATGAAAAGGTTTTCACATTTTTCTTTATCCCGACCGTAATCCGACAGAGCATGGCGCGCATGGGCTTCAGTTACTGGAAAGGTCTGCGGCGGCTTGGTGTAAACATCCACTGTGCTGCAAAAAATCAAATGCCCTGTTCGGCCTTTGAAGGCGCGGATATCGCTCTCGGCCTGGGCGGGCTCAAAGCAAATCATGTCGATCACGCAGTCAAATTCTCCGGCTTCCGCCATTTGAGATTCGAAAGTATCGAAATCATTTCGGTTGCCAGTGATCGTGCGATAGCCTTCCGGCAGGCGCGGCTCCGTCTTGCCACGATTGTAGAGCGTCAGGTCGTGGCCGGCTTCCAGCAACTGGCGGCTGATGGCTGTGCTGATCAGCCCGGTCCCGCCGATGATCAGGATTTTCATGGGTTCTCCTTGCTGTTATTCAGAAAATGGCAGATCAAAAATTTGTGATGATGGTACACAAGCATTGTACTCAACAGCATGCATGGTGTAAACGCTGATTAAAGCCTTACTGGAATTTCTTCATTTATTGTGATTTCATCCAGGTTGATGCTGCACCGATAGGCGTGCACTTCCACGCCATGCTGGTGAGCCTCATGCAAAATAGCAGAAAATTCAGGATCAATTTCCTCGAAGGGGGTGAAAGCCTGGGCATCCTCGCGCTGGGCAATGAAGACCGCGCTGGCGCGGTCCCCCAGCCTGGCCAATCGGGCCAGTTCCTTCAGATGCTTGCGGCCCCGACCTGTAGGCGCATCAGGGAATTTTCCCACGCCATCCGCAGCATATGTAACGGATTTGACCTCGACCCAGCAGGTTGATAAATCAGAGGATAAGCGAAAATCCAACCGGCTGACTCCATGAGTGACTTCTGCCTGTACCCAATCATACGAAAAGGCTTGAAGCGTCCCGGCAGCAAGCGCTTCTGCAAATAACCGGTTGGCCTGGATGGCCTGCACAGAACAATAACCCCCGTTGGGGAGTTCCGTAAGGATCAAAGTGTATTTAGTCTTGCGGTGAGGATTGTTTCCCTGTGCCAGCCAGACCCGGCAGCCCGGTTGGAGCGCGTTCGTCAGGCGTCCGGTGGTGGGCACGTAAGCCCTGGCATGGGTTCCATCTTCAAGCTGCACCATGGCCACAAATCGATTTGGGCGACTAAGAAAAATTGCCGGGACAAGTTCAGGAAATTTCATTCCTGGCCCTGGATGGCCTGTTTGATCTCAGAGTGTAAATCCCAGAAA
>JBMCLF010000229.1:0-2994 GCA_048615215.1 Candidatus Brevefilum sp. | reverse complement strand
TGGATCGACCCGGAAGAAAAATCGACAAAAAGACCGCACGGCTCACTTTCCGAAGTGAGACAATTTTTGGCAAACATTCAGGCTGAAAATCAGCAGAGCAAAATCAAAAGCGATCCTGAAGTTGCCATTGCTATACTGCGGTCCACACCAGCTGTGATTGACACCTGGTTGGAAAGATATAATCGCAAGAAACTTCATCAGCAACCAGCAGAAGGTGAATGGAGCGCAAATGAAATTTTCTGGCACCTGGCAGATTTTGAAGAGCGTATTTACAAACCGCAATGGCAAAATCTTTTACGAAATCCCGATCAGGTTGTTCCACACATCGAGACAAGCAGTTGGGCTGAAGAGAGAGACTATGCTTCTCGAAAGCCCGAAGCAGCTTATGCACGTTTTTTAGAAAGCCGGACAGCCTCTTTGGAGTTGATTGAAGCTTTACTTGATAAGGGCTTTTTTGAACTTTCCATTGATCATACTGTTTTCAGCAAAGCAAAGATCAGTGAATTGGTGGATTTCTCCGCAAGACACGACCGCCTGCACCTCAGACAAAGCGTTGAAGCACTGAAATTCTAAATGTTTTATTAACTTATAATCCGATACTGGTAAACAACCATTAGGATAGGTATAATACCAAAGTCATTATTGTTTGTGAAATGATGTATTAATATTTTTGGAGGACTAAGTGAAATCACGAAATCAATCATTTATCATCTATATATTGCTCTTCATAGCAATTATTGCGATGGTGTTTTTTACAGTTAATCAACAAGCTGCGGGTGCAGAGGAAATCCCATTTAATAAGCTGGCGACAGATATCAGAGCCGGCAGGGTGAAATCGGTCATTGAAGACGAAAACCGTCTCGAGATCGCCTATAAGGAAACCGATGCCATTCGGACGTCAACTAAAGATCCCAGCTCTTCTTTGGTTTCGCAGTTGGTTGAGCTCGGTGTCACACCTGAAGATCTCTCAGCAGAAAATATCACAATTGATATTCAATTACCCAGCCCGCTAATCGGGATTGTTTCCATTGCAAGTTATATCTTGCCTTTTTTGATTTTGATTGGACTTTTCTGGTTTATATTCCGTCAAGCTCAGGGAAACAACAGCGCGGCCATGTCTTTCGGCAAATCGAAGGCACGTATGTTCTCAGGTGACCACCCCACCGTTACCTTTGAAGACGTGGCTGGTGTGGATGAGGCTAAAGAAGAACTGCATGAGGTTGTGGAGTTCCTGCGGGAACCGCAAAAATTCATCTCCCTTGGTGCTCGTATTCCTAAAGGGGTCCTGCTGGTCGGCGCACCCGGCACCGGAAAGACCCTGATGGCTAAAGCTGTCTCCGGCGAAGCGGGCGTTCCCTTCTTCTCCATCTCCGGTTCGGAATTTGTTGAGATGTTTGTAGGTGTGGGCGCCAGCCGGGTTCGTGACTTATTCGAACAGGCCAAACGTCATTCTCCTGCAATTGTATTTGTTGATGAGATCGATGCTGTCGGACGTCATCGCGGTGCCGGCTTGGGCGGCAGCCATGACGAGCGCGAACAAACCCTGAACCAGCTGCTGGTTGAAATGGACGGTTTTGACACTGACACCAACGTGATTATCATCGCAGCAACCAACCGTCCAGACATTCTCGATCCGGCATTGCTCCGCCCTGGCCGTTTCGACCGAAGGGTCGTCCTCGACCGCCCAGACATTAAAGGTCGTGAGGAAATCCTCGAAGTTCATGTCAAAGGCAAACCGGTTTCACCGGAGGTTGATCTGCATGATATCGCCCGGTCCACACCCGGGTTTGTAGGTGCAGATATCGAAAATCTCGTAAATGAAGCGGCCCTTCTGGCAGCCAGGCGTGACAAGAAAATTATTGAGCATCCCGAATTCATGGAAGCCATTGAAAGGGTGATTGCTGGTCCTGAACGCAAGAGCCGCCTGATAAATGATGAGGAAAAGAAGATCATTGCCTATCACGAAGCGGGACACGCTGTCGTAATCAATGCCTTGCCTGAAGCTGAAACGGTTCAGAAAGTCTCCATCATCTCTCGTGGGGAAGCCGGCGGTTATACCATGGCTTTCCCTGATGAAGATCGCGTTCTAAAATCTCGCCGTCAGATCATGAGCGATATGATTGGCTTGCTCGGTGGCCGAGCAGCAGAAGATATTGTGTTTAGCGACATCACATCAGGGGCATCAAACGACCTCGAGCGTGTCACCAAACTCGCCAGAATGATGGTCATGCGCCTGGGAATGAGCGAGGAACTCGGACCAATGGTCTATGGAAAGAAAGAAGAATTGGTTTTCCTGGGCCGTGAGATTTCCGAACAGCGGGACTTCTCAGAGCACATTGCTCAAAAAATTGATTCGGCCATTCAAAAGGTCGTTCGTGATGCTTACGAGAAATCCAAAGCTATCCTGACACAATACCGTGATGAACTGGATCAGATCGCTCAAAAGCTTCTGGAAATGGAAACGCTGAGTGCGGACCAATTTTTAGAAATTTTCCCCACACCAGTTGAGAAGACAGGTGGAATTCCTGAAAAGGTAACTTGAACTATTTTCAAAAATTTCATCTATTGCCCAAATCACCAAACCGTTTTTATGATTAACCAAAACCCTCTCCCCTAGTAAGGGAGAGGGCAGCAGAATCAATCAAAGTCACCTCCGTCCGACATAATAGGTGGTAGGCACTTTGATAAAATCCCTTTTCTAATTACTCTTCCTGATCTGATCTCTCCTCCGAAACCAGGACCCTCCTGAGAACTTTTCCTACCCGGGTGCGTGGCAGGGAATCACGAAATGTAATAAATCTCGGAATTTTGTAATTTGTCAGATGGGGTTTGCAAAAGGCCTTGATCTCTTCTGGTGTGCTGACCTCATCCTCATTGAGCACAACCCAGGCCTTTGCGACCTCAGCGCCATTTTTGTCAGCCACACCAGCGACAGCCACATCACGCACTTTTGGATGCTGTCGGATGACAGCCTCCACCTCATTTGGCCACACC
>JBMCLF010000228.1:0-3064 GCA_048615215.1 Candidatus Brevefilum sp. | reverse complement strand
TTATCTTTGTTGCAATTAGCGGTTATTATTCTTATGAGGATGTCACATGGATAAACTAAAAGAGCGGTTAAGCTTATTGATTGCTGTTCTTGAGGCCTGGATAAGGCCATCAGGAACCGTTGAATATCCCTATTGCGAGCTTCATTTGCCGGATGGGTTTCGCGGCGCGCTGACGGTCGACCCCGAAAAGTGCACTGGTTGCGGCTTATGCGTGCGCGATTGTCCCGCGAATGGGCTGGAACTGATTAAAAAGTCCCGTGATGAATTCAGGTTGATTCATCATCCTGCGCGCTGTGCTTATTGCGGGCAATGTGAAGATAGCTGCCGGCGCGGGGCGATCTCTCATACCAATCAATTGGTCTCTCCGGTTGAAGATCCGGCGGGTTATGTGGTTGTGCTGCATGAACAAAAAGAGGAGAAAGAAGAG
This sequence comes from Candidatus Brevefilum sp., assembly GCA_048615215.1. GTDB lineage: Bacteria > Chloroflexota > Anaerolineae > Anaerolineales > Anaerolineaceae > Brevifilum. The sequence continues at coordinate 2,637 of JBMCLF010000228.1, read as the reverse complement.
TGAGAGAGCCAACCTGTTTCTAAAATGCCCTGGGAATCACCCAGCAAGGAAAATTTTAATATGTCACAGTTATTCAGGGGGAATTGTTGGAGCTGAGATACACATCATTTCTATCAAAAATTAATCGTCTGATATTCTTTTTATTACAACGCCCATTGCCCGATCATACTTATCATTGATGATCATCCGCCCCAACCGCTCGCCATAAGCCAGCAGGCGGTCCGTTTGGGTTACATCATCCATCTCGATGTTTTCGCGCAGATCGATTTGAAATCGGCGGAAATCAATTTTTTCAAAGTACGTCTCCACTAAATGAACTTGCTGGTCAAGCGCGGACTGCTGAAATACGCCCAGAGACTTGGCGATCCAGTCCCAGGCCCACATGAGGGGGGCTTTTTCAGGGTCAAAGGCGTAAGGTGGACGTCCTGTGCCGAGGCTGATCAACGTGGTTTCTTCTGGATCCCAGCGCAGGCATTCCTGGGCTTCATAGGCCGCGATATAACAGGGGTTGCCGTAAGATCCCACACCGCCATCAATATAACGGTTGTCGACGATCGGAAAATAAGTCGGCACGGTGCAGGAAGCCTGCACGGCTTTGACCACCGGACAGTGCTCGTATTCTGATTTCCAGGGTTTGATGAAGCGGGTGCGATTTTTAACCAGGTCATAGGCAGTGATGACAATGTCCATGGGACGCTCCCTGCGCCAGAAGTCGCCCATGGTCAGGCTGCCGAAGTGAGACACAAGCGCGTTGTGCAGAGGTTCGTCAGCGTAGCGATAGCGTGTCAGTGGGAATAGGGCTTTACGAAGCGAATGTGGAAAAACCTTTAGCCCTAAATCTTGATATAGCCGGGACATCTCATGGGCGGACAGGCCGGAACCAATCCCAGCAGAGATGATCGAACCTGTGGAAGTGCCCACAGCCAACCGGAAGATATCCGGCACTTCGACACCGAGATGGTCCTCAAGGACAGCCAGCGCCTGGGTGACGATCAATCCCCGGATTCCGCCGCCGTCGATAGTAATCGCCACATTTTTACGCAAAGGTTTCATGCTTTCACTCCCAAATAAATCTATCTTTGAGAGGTTCAGGTTGCAAGAAAACAGCCAGGCCTGGCAATCAAGTCACCCCCAATTATGAAAATATTGATATGGTCAGAATTTATTGTTGTCCCCCTGTCCTGGTGGCTAACAGGCTTCTGCGGTTGGTGTGAAAAATCACAGAATATTTTTATCAGACGATATTAGGAAGGTAAGCGTTCTGTGTGGCCCTGTTTCATTGCGCTACTGATTTAACCTTGCCTGATAATGGCGAAATTCTCAGCAAAATCAGGCACAGCACGGCGCCAGCACAGAGGAGTCCCCAGAAAACGAAAGGCAGATTGGGCAAAAGAACGGACAGCTGGTTCCCAACGGGTGGGGAAATCAACGCGCCGAGGCTGGCAAACACCAGGATAAATCCGGTGGCAATTCCGGAGTAGGTGTGTCCCACGCCTTTGGTCTCAACGGTCATGGTGATTAAGATTGCCATGATGCCGTCACGAGCGAGGCCGGCTGCAATGACTGCGCCCCACAGGCTGCCACCGCGCAAAAGGAAGAAAGACAGGATTCCCAGGGTGGTTAATGAAGCGGCCCCGATGGCAACCCCTTTCCTGGTTTTGAGCCGGTCAGAAAGGATCGTAAGTGGGATGGTAAAGGTCAGGCTCGTCAGGTGAAAAGTGGCGGCCAGGCTGTCAGCACGAATCGCTTCCCAACCGAGATTTCGAAGATAAAGGGGGATATATCCCAGAAAGCCCTGCACCGCGCCATTGAAACAGAATAGGGCCAGCCCCAAAAGCCAAACATTCCTGATGGCAGCGACATGGTTTAAACCGTTTTTGGGGTTTTGATCTATTGTCGGTATCTGTGTACTTGGTTCAGATGCAGGTGCCTTTGGAGAGAACAGCCAGGGCAGGCTGAACAGCAGGCTGATCAGGCCGTAGAAGAAGAAGGTGTTGCGCCATCCACCCAGCCATGGAGCAATAAAACTGGCGCTGATGAAAGACCCGGCAAAGAACCCGAGTGCCATACCGAGCGAAATCACGCCATTAGCGAGGCCCATTTGTTTCGGAGGAAACCAGAGGCTGGTGTTTTTGATGTTGCTCAAATTGATGAAAGGGTTGAAAAAACCCGTGAGGGCGACGGTGACCAATAAAAGCCCAAAGCTGGAAGAAAGCCCGCGCGAGGCGCCCAGCAAGCCTGCCAGGATGCTCATGATGATCAGCACCCGCCGGGGTCCGTGATGATCAATGACCATACCAGCAATGATGAAGGACAGGATGGTGGGTAGGGAGGAGATACCCCAGGCCAGCCCCGCTTGGACCAGTGTTAGATTCAGTTCCTCTGTAATAGCCGGCAGCAGCACGGACAGGCTGATGCCCGGCACGGCGACTACCAGGGCATTGGTGAGACATCCGAGGATCAGGATGAACCATTTTTGAACGGGTTTGGCGATGTTTTCTGTTTGCATTTGACGGTATTAATCCTTTTTTCTCCGGGTGTCCAGATTAAGTTTAATTCTCATCACTCACCCAAACATAATCTTACCAATAAAGATGCCGATCCGAATGATAATTTCTTTTCTCAGGCCTATGATTT
>JBMCLF010000227.1:0-3074 GCA_048615215.1 Candidatus Brevefilum sp. | reverse complement strand
GTCATTGAATTTTCCTCTAAATGATTGGATCAAAATGATTCATAGAATTGCGGTGGCGTCAGGGTCTCAGGATGTGCGCCGGCTCTGACAAGGTGTTTGCGAACATCCACGCACAAATGGCACTTGCCTGTATACCCGGCCGCAAGCGGTTCATAGCCACATTCGTCCTGCGCCTGGCGGAACAGGCCGTAAGGCCCTTCCCTCAGCAGGGTTGCGATCAGCGGCGGAACCTGCCCTTGCCTGTAATCAGCGATAAGCTCGCTCAGGTCGTGCCAGTCACCCAACCGCATCCCGCCGCAAAAGGCCGGGATGAAGTTGCCGTACAGGTCCAGGTGGGAATGCTGGGCGTGGAGCAATTCCTCAGCACAGGTCTCTCCCTTGAAGGACTCCACCGGGCGTCTGGGGACCCATTCCCCCAGTCGATAGCCCGCCCGGCCGCCGCTGATCAGCCCGTAATTAATCCACAGGTGCAGGCCGGCCTGGGTTTTTCCGTAAGTTTCCATATATCGCTCAAGCGGCACCCTATCCTTCAATCCATGGCGAGAGAGCTCCGGCAGCCAGTCGGACTGATAGACCATCACCCGCCCACCACCAAAAACAGCCCGGGCTGCGGAGATCGCATCAAGCGTCCGTCCCAGGGGGATCGCTTCCTGGTGAAAGGGGGAGACGCTTACCAGAACTGCCCCCAAACCTGCCTCCCGTAATTCCCGAAACCGGTCTTCAGCCTTTTGCACGTCCCGGAACCAGCCGCCGTTGGTTTCCAGGTAAACCGGGATCTCCAAGCCGCTGGCAATCCCCGTGGCCTCCAAAAGCAACGGATAGTTCAGGAAGGGTTCACCCCCCGTCAGGTGCACCTGGAAGCCCGCCCCCCAAACATTTTTTGCCCTGGCAAGCGCCTCACGCACAGCCTCCGGTGTCATCCAATCCCGCCATCCGGGACCGCAGTTATACAGGCAGTGTGCGCAGGCAGCCTGGCAGCGATAGCTGAGGATCAGGCCGATATCGCGCGGCTGCAAGGGAATGCGAGGGGCAATATTCATTGTATTTTTTCACCTGTGGATAGAGCCAAAACGCAAACCTGGGATGGCATTACCGAAAGAAAACCTTTCTGCTAAATTCTTTTCAGAACTGAACTAATTGTAATAGAAAAAAACTCCCCCATAGCGACCTCAAAACAACCTGAGCGCAAGAGCATCTTGCATTAAGTATTGATATAAGGATTATTTCCGTAAAGAAGTTTTATATGCAAATATCTAATTGTCTCGTCTATCTCACCTCATGAAGGCTTTTCCCTCCTCTCCCTCACCGAGGGAGAGGAGGGAGGTGAGGGTGACATTTCTACTTCAATTATGTTTGCCTTTCGAAACCTGTAAAGATAACGGCCAAAAAATTTCCCTACGCCGGCCAGATCTTGCGTCCGCAGCCCGGAGGGGTGATCGAATCGATCAGTGCCAGTTCATCCGTAGTCAGCGGCGGCAGCAGCGCAGCCTTCATGTTCTCGCTGAGCTGGGCCGTGCGTTTGGCCCCCGGGATGGCGGCCGTCACGGCTGGGTGCTGCAGCACAAACTGGATCGCCAGCTGCGCCAGTGAGCGGCCGTTCGCCAGGGCGCGTAATTTCTCAACTTTTTCCAGGTCGTTCATGAAAATCTGATATTCATATTCGTCGTCCGTCCAGCGTTTGCGGAAGTCCCCTTTCTCAAACTCGATGTTCTTGCTGAACTTCCCGGTCAGAATGCCCATTGCCAGCGGGCCGCGCACCAGCACGCCCATGTCGTGCGCCATCGTATAGGGGAAGATCTTTTTTTCAGGCGTGCGGTTGAGAATCGAATAATCAATCTGCAGGGTGTTGGTTTTGCCATCGGCGTTGAAAGCCTTAATGTAATCAAAATCGCTGGTGCTCAGGCCATATGCCCGGACCTTGCCCTGGTCTTTCAGCTTCTGGAATCCCTCAACGAAGATGTCCATATTCGGCTCTTTGAAATCAATATGGCATTGGATCAGGTCCACATAATCCGTTTGGAGCCGTTCGAGGTTTGATTCAACCCCTTCAATCAACTTATCCACCGTATCATATTGGCTCATGCCTTTGTCGCCGTCAAACCCCTGCCAGCCGATCTTCGTTGCGACGATAAAATCATCCCGTCGGCCCTTCATCGCCTGTCCCAGCAGTTCTTCGCTGTGTCCATCGCCATACACATCGGCTGTGTCAAAGAAATTGATTCCCATATCCAGGGCGGCATCTATCATGTTAAGTGATTCCCGGTCCTTCACTTCACCCCATTCGCCCCCGCCAACGGCCCACAAGCCCACACCGATCTTGGTGACCTCAATGCCGGTGTTTCCCAATTCGCGTTTTTCAATCTCTGCCATGATACCTCCTGAAATATTTTGACTTTGATTAAGTTTAGAACACTTGTAACAAATATCAAAATGAGCAGGGAAAAATTTATATCTGGTTTGCTTGATATTCAGAAGGAGAGGGTCATCCCTGTGTATAACTGTTGATACCGGCTTCCAAGATTTTGCTCTAGCAGCTTTATGGCTTTCTTCCCGGTACAATGGCCCGACACAATCGTCGGGATTTCTGCTTCCATTAATTTTTCGCTGATTTTCGTTACAGCTTCCGAACTTTCATGTTGAAGGTGAAACCCGCCAATGACCGCCTGGATCTGCTGCCCGGGGAAATGATTGCGCGTTGCGGCCAGCATATTCAAAACACCGTTGTGTGCGCAGCCGGTCAGCACAACCAGCCCATTTTGGCCTTCAATCACGGTCACCATTTCGTGAGTGAATTCATCTGGCCGCAAACCCCCATCCTCTCTCAAGACCTGCAGGCGCAAATCGCTGTCCGGCCGGGGAAATTCATCCGGGATGTTCGTCAGTAGATGCAGTCCAGGTGCGACCTCCTGGTTTTCGGTGATGGTCTCAATCCGCGAATGATGTTCTTTGAGCAGCCTCTGATTCAGGCCGATATAGCGCAGGGGATCCGGCGGTGAGTCGACCACAAAATCCTCTGCCTGGGACTCTCGCATGTAAACTTTGGCATGGTCGTTTTCCTCGAAAAACCGTCCCAG
>JBMCLF010000226.1:0-3083 GCA_048615215.1 Candidatus Brevefilum sp. | reverse complement strand
CACCTTTGAAAACGCCATATTCATTGATCTTAAGGTCCTGGTCCACCGCGATATTCCTGATGTGTATATTGTGAGCTTTCGATCCAGTAAAATAAAACAACGCAGCCCCATAACTCTCTTCAGGCACAGTCCTCAAATCAACTTGCAAACCAGAGCGCAAGCGTACAGAAGTTTTTGTTTCTCCCTGTGAAATGATCTCTGAGACAGAATCGAATTCAGTAAATGCTTTTGACACCGTCTCCCCTTTATCACTGGTCGCGATGATATCCAGGTCACCAACCGTCGGTTTTCTTCTACGATAACTGCCGGCAACAGCCACCTTTTCGACCGAATTAATTTCCTTTATATAATTCACCAGAGGTTCGATAAACTGTTCCGCAATATCCAGACGCGTGCGTTCCTTTTGAATCGATTGGTTTTCCAGTGCATCACGGATGTTATCCACGGTCTTTGAACCAAAACCCTCCAGATCGTTCACTTCGCCAGATTCAATCGCTGCGCTTAATTCTTCCAGGTTGGTAATACCCAAATCCTGGTAGAGCTGTTGAACGCGCTTTGGCCCCAAGCCGGAAATCTCCAAAAGTTCAATCAACGTTTGAGGAGTCCTTGAACGCAGTGCTTCATAGAAAGCAAGTTTGCCCATCTCAACAAATTCGGTAATCTTATTGGCCAGGTCTTCACCAATGCCCGGGATCTCATCGATAGGCTCATTGGATTTGACCATTTTCTCGATCCTTCTGGGGTGACCTTCAATGGTGCGCGCAGCATTGCGGTAGGCGCGTACTCGGAAGGGATTCGCATCTTCGATTTCCAGGAGGTCGGCAATACCATAAAAGATATTGGCAATTTCAGAATTTTGTACTGGCAAAGTCTAACTTTTTCTCCTTCTTATTCTCGTGAAAAACGTCCCACCAATTCAGCTTCGTCCAGTGTCTTCCCTTCAATCGCATCCATGAGCTGATCGCGTGTGACCCGACCGGTTAAGTTGAGTTCCCGGTCAATTGCATACAGTCGAAAGAAATACCGGTGCTCGCCTCCTCCCCGCGGTGGGCATGGCCCTCCATAGCCCTGTTCGCCAGAATCATTGGCACCCTCTCGCAGACCCTCAGATAAGCGTTCGCTCAAAGATGCACCTTCCTCGAGATTGGGGGGGACAGGTGGTAGATTATAAACGACCCAATGGACGAATGTACCGTCGGGAGCGTCAGGGTCGTCCATCACCAGAGCCAGCGTCTCCACCTGTTCAGGAACGCCTGACCAAGAGAGCGGAGGAGAAATATTTTCTCCCTCACAGGTGTAAATAACTGGTATGGTGTCATTATTTTCAAATGCTGAACTGATTAATTTCATAGAATATTCCTTTCTTCTATCAATTACGTGCATGCGGTCCGGAACGGGCAGGAGGGGCCTTTGACGCATCATCCAGGTCGAGAGTATTATTGGGCTTCTCTTCTAGTGAGTGATCAATGTTGATCTGATTAATTACGCCCGAAACGCCTTCAACATCATTCGCGATGGATTCGGCTAATTTGAGGTAATCCTTTGATGGCACTTTACCGCTCAAAGTGACCACCCCATTATTTTCAACCACACTGATATTAAAATCCTCTTTGAAAGCTTTGTCATTCATAATGGCTTTCTCGACCTTTGTCGCAATTTTGCTTACAATCCGGTTCATTTCAGCCTCTCACTCTCTGTTCTCTGGTTGAGGCACTGATTTCGTCCGACTGTAACTGCAGGAACCGAACGATATCTCGTCGTCGTATAAGCCCGAATAATTGACCATCCTCCAGTACCACCAACTGACGGACGCCTTGTGTGCTGATCGAGCGCATTGCTTCGTAAGCATCATCATCCGGAGCCACTGTGATCAATTCCTCACGTGGTGTCACGATGTCGCTTACTTTTTTAGATGCTCTTTCGGGTCCGGGGACTCGCCGCACATCATCCAAACACACAATGCCAACCAGTTTTTCATCTTCCATCACAGGGAAGGCATGTTCATCAGTTTGCATTATATAATCCTCAATCAGGTCATCCACAGATATGTTCATTGGGACAGTCGGTGGATTTCGCTTCGTCATTCTTTTAACGGGAACATCTTCCAGCACATTCCGAACAATGAGTTGCTGATAACCGCTACTGGAAGCGTTATTCAAAAACCAGCCAATCAGAATTAGCCAGACACCATTGATTAAGCCCTGGCCAAAAAATGGGATTCGGATACCAAAAATCATCGCAATGCCGCTGACGATCATTGCCCAGGCAATGGCCTGACCTACATAGGAAGCCCACCGGGTAGCCTTACGCAAATTATTGCTGATAGCCCAAAAAATCGATCGCAGCACCCGTCCCCCATCCAACGGATATCCGGGGATGAGGTTAAAAATTCCGAGCAGGACGTTGACCGATCCAAGCCAGATACTTAATGTTCTTACGGCACCTAATTCACCGAGTAATTCCATTGGTTGAACCTGCTGAAGACTCTGTAAATTTAGCCCTATCCCAGAAAGCAGTAACAGTGCAATGCCAATGACCAGACTGGTAACCGGACCTAAAATCGCCATCCAAAATTCGTTTCCAGGGGATTTTGGTTCATCTCGGATGTTTGAAACGCCGCCAAACAGGAACAACGTGATGCTGTTTACAGGGATGCCCTGCGATTTTGCCACCAATGAATGTGCTAACTCATGCAGCAGGACCGAAAGAAAGAACAGCAAAGCGGCCACAATACTCATTGTGATCGTAAAAGCCGGGCTCCAATCTGGATGGACCTGTGAAAAAGCAGATGACAGGTTCCATACGACCAGGAGCAAGATCAGCAACCAGCTCCAATCAATTCTTATTTTGATACCAAATAGTTTGGCAATCCGAATCCCTCTATTCATGCATGTCTCCAATTCAGACCTTCAAATGGTCATAAAGATTTAGCGATATAAGCGGCCAGATCCACGCACCGCAGGGCATAGCCCTATTCATTGTCGTACCAGGATAAGACTTTCACATCATGATCACCAATGACCATCGTCGAATTGAGGTCCACCAAACTGGAATACTCTGACCCAACAATGTCCGCAGAGACG
>JBMCLF010000225.1:0-3126 GCA_048615215.1 Candidatus Brevefilum sp. | reverse complement strand
CGGATTGGCCTGTGACTGGTGGGGGGGCCGTTGGCGGGAGGATTTTGACCGTGCCGAGGTGGCCGGGCAGAATGCCCACCGGCTGTCGGTTGCATGGAGCAGGATACAGCCTGCACCCGACCGGTGGGATGAGGAAGCCCTGGACCGCTATCGTGAGATGTTGATCGGCCTGCAATCCCGCAAGATGACCCCGATGGTTACACTGCATCACTTCAGCGAACCCCTGTGGGTGGCAGAATTGGGTGGGTGGGAACACGATGGGATTGTGGATTTGTTTGCGGCTTTTGTGCGCAAAACGGTGGAGGCCCTCGAGCCTTACTGCAACCTGTGGGTGACTATCAATGAGCCGGATGTGTTCACCTTCAGCGCGTATGTTGATGGCGTTTTTCCCCCGGGTAAGAATGACATCTCTACAGCAATGGAAGTGATGCTGCACATGGTGAAGGCGCATGCCAGGGCATACCACATCATCCACGAACTCCAACCTGAAGCCAGGGTCGGAACAGCGCTGCATTATCGTGGGTTTGAGCCAGCCACCTGGCTGCCCCTTGACCGTTGGACGGCAAACGTCTATCACAAATTATTTAACGACCTTTTCCCGAGAGCGTTGAATGATGGGGTCTTCAATGCCATTATCAAGCGTGAAAAGCTGCCGGAAGCTGCTGGTACACAGGATTTCCTGGGGATTAATTATTATTCAACCGAGCAGGTCCGCTTTGACCTTTTGGCAGCCAAGAATCTCTTCGCCCACCGCACCTTTCCAGAAGGCACTGCTTTAAGCGAAACAGGGTTCATCGCCAATGTGCCATCGGGCATGGCTGAAGCGGTCCGCTGGGGTGAAAAATATGGCGTTCCGATCATCATCACGGAAAATGGTGTAGAAGACTCGGAGGATATCTTGCGGCCGCGCTTCCTCCTGGAACACCTGCACGCACTATGGGAGGCAATGAACGGTGCTGCGATTGTGGAGGGTTATTTTCACTGGTCTCTGGTGGATAATTTCGAATGGGAGCGGGGATGGACCCAGCGGTTCGGCCTGTGGGGCCTGGATCGAGAAACCCAGGCGAGGGTCAGCAGGCCGAGTGTGGACCTGTATGCGGAAATCTGCCGGCTGAATGGTATTTCCGCTGATATCGTGGAGAAATACGCACCAGAGGCCCGTGAGAGGCTCTTCCCATAGCACTTATGGTTTATTAGGACTAAATCATATTCTTTAAACCAAGCCTCAGCGAATTTGTTATTCTGTTAGTCGTAATTAATGTAATCTCAATCAAAAATCGTGTACAATAAAGACATGCTGATTATATCGGTTTGTTAATATTTTTGTTATGAAATTGGAATAATCAGTAAACTAAATAGCGTTGTGAATCATGGCCGGAAATTTTTATAACCATTTCATGACCCCATCGTAATTATTTTTCATTGACGACGATTTGGATTATTGTTTGATCGAGCATTGCCTTGTAGGCCTGCCAGGTGATGAATTATGGGTTGTTCGTAATTGTGATATGAACAAAGAATACTCTGATCCCGACGCCATCAAACTGCCAGAGGACCCAGCAAATAATTTTGTTCATACGTCAAATTATTATCATTTTTTTGAGTGAGGGAATGAAAATAATGGCAGAAAATATTCTGATTATTGATGATGAGCGCTCAAAATGGTCTGTCTGGTTGGATGCGCTTGAAAAGCAAGGTTATCCGGTTTTACAGGCTGATAACGCCGAACAGGCGCGACGGCTGCTGGATAAACATGAATTTGGTCTGGCTCTGGTCAATCTTAAGAAAGATGCCAAAGTGGGGGGAATGAATCTTCTGAACTACCTTAAAGATTCTCATCCCAATATGGATGTGATCATGATCACCAGTTATGCCACCATGAACACTTCCATTGAGGCCCTGCGAAAAGGTGCTTACGATTATCTGGTGACACCGGTAAATATTGTGGAGGTTGTCTCACGTGTGGACCGATGTATGAATGAACGTCGGGAAAGTGCAGAGAGGCTGGCGGTGATCGAGCAAATAGAAGCCAGGCTCAATCAATTGAAGCAGCAGCTGCTCCCAGAAGGAGATGAACGCACCGCACATGATCATATTCTTGAAACACCGGATATCATCGTGGACCGGCGCAAGCGGTTAGTCGTCAAAAATGGTGAGCAGGTTCTCCTAAGCCCAACAGAATTTGATATGCTGGACTACCTCGTCTCCAATGCAGACCGGGTGGTCACCGCCAGTGAGCTGATCCGGGCAGTACAGGGTTATGATATGGACGAAATGGACGCGCGCCCGATTGTACGCGTCAATATCCGGCGGTTGCGGCAAAAAATTGAAGAGGATACCTCTGATCCCCGCCATGTCATCACTGTGCGCTCAAAAGGGTATCGATTTGGCAGCTGAGGTGATTCTTAATCTCAAGCGCCGATATTGGATCGGCGCTTTTTGTTTTTCGCCTTCGGTCAGGGTTATAATTAGCCTGGTGTAATTATTGATTTCAGGACAGATCGGACAAAAGGAGCATTGATGAAAAAAGTTGCCGTGATCACGGACAGCAGCGCTTATTTACCCGGGGAAATTGTTCAGGATTTGGAACTGCATGTGGTCCCCCTGACTCTCCACTGGGAAGGTGAATCCTTCCGTGATGGGGAAGACATTAAAGCAGAAGAATTTTATGAACGTTTGGCGGATGAAGACAATCTGCCCACAACCAGCCAGACCACGATTGGGGAATTTGAGCGGCTCTTCAAGACATTGCTGGATCAGGACAAGGCTGTAATTGCCATTTTGATCTCCAGCGGGATCTCTGGCACGGTTGAATCTGCGATAAAGGCAAAGGAGAGCTTTTTGGACGCCCCGATCGCAGTGGTGGATTCGCAGTTGGTTTCGATGGCTTTGGGTTTCATGGCGATGACGGTCGCCAGGGCCGCACAGGACGGCGCCAGCCTCGAGGAATGCAGGGCGATTGCTGAAAACATTTATCCGAAGATTGGTGTTTATTTCACAGTGGATACACTTAAATATCTGAATAAGGGAGGTCGGATTAACACGGCAAAACGTCTGCTGGGATCCGCGTTGAACATTAAGCCCATCATGGAAATTAGAGACGGCAAGATCGAGCTGGTAGAATCG
>JBMCLF010000224.1:0-3152 GCA_048615215.1 Candidatus Brevefilum sp. | reverse complement strand
ACTCTGCCATGAGTGTGTAATTCTTTGAGGCGTCGGTCTAACTGTTGTGCAGCCTCCTGATCCAGGCCGGTGTAGGGTTCATCAAAGAGGAGTATTTTGGGATTATGCAGTAAGGTTCTTTCAATAGAAAGGCGCTGCTGCATCCCGCGGGAAAAGGTTCTCACAGGGCGGTTTTGAAAACGTTTGAGGCCGGCTGCATGGATACGTTTTGATATTGATATTTCAGACTGGATGATGCCGTACAGTTGGGCGTAATGTTGCAGGTTTTCCAGGGCAGTCAAGTCTTCATAGAACATGGGTTGGTGGCCAATATAGCCAATGGCTTGCCTTGTTTCTGGATTGGCATTCAACGGTACGCCGTTGATCAGTATTTGCCCGCTGTTTGGCCTGTTTAGGGTGGCGAGGATCCTCAGCAGCGTGGTTTTCCCCGCACCATTAGCCCCGACTAAAACACAAAAATCCCCATCCTGTAAGGTTAGGAACAGGTGGTCAAGAACCGGCTGGAAATGATATTGTTTAACCAGATCGCGCACTTCAATTGCTGGTTTTTTGGAAGCAGCATCCATTGACATGATGGTTCAATTATAAATCATGAGGGAAGGAGCGGTCAGGGCTGTAACCGATGACCACAGTAGATGCAGAACTTATCGCTTGAGGCCACACGCCTGCCGCACTGCGGACAGACAGCCTTGTTACCGCGCAGGAAGTGGTTTTCCGGCTGGGTTTCTTCTGGGTCCACAGGATCATTGACCGGATAGGGTGTGAGTTCTTTTTCCAACGGTGTATTGATAAACTTGAGCAGTCTTGCCGCTTGCTGCTTTTTTACTTCAATCTGATCGCAGAGCTCCTGTGATGTTTCAAAATTTTCACAATCGTCCTGAAGGGTTTTAATTTCGCGGAGTAAATTTTCGTACTGCCGCTGATAATTTTGGGTTTTCCCCGTGGTTGCCGGGGCTGGTTGAGGGTTGCTGAACGGACGGCTGAGGATGTATCCGATCCCCATGACAATGACTACGGTGATGATGATGAGAAGGATGTCCATAAATTAAGAACCCTCAGTCGCAAAATTTGATAAAACTCTTAAGTTAATATTAATCTTATCTCAGATTTTTGCAAAGGGTAAAATTAGACGAAGGTTTTGGAGGATAGGTTTAACCAATATTCACCGGATTTTTCCGGACGAATATCTTTCTTTTATTGGTTTAATTATCCTGAATTTAATTGAGTTCTATCAGATCAGGCGGTTTCTTTTTCCTGTTCAAGGAGCTTATCGAATGACGCCTCCTGAAGTTTGCGGACAAGATCGGCTTTTGCCTCGCACCACACTTTATGAAGTGGGCAGCTATCACCAAAAGAACAAATGCTTGGATCCTGCACGCATTCATTCATGCTGATCGGCCCGTCAATGGCCTCAACGACATCCAGAAGATTAATTTCTTCGGGTTTGCGCGCCAATGAAACGCCCCCGCGGGCACCGCGAGAGGTATGAATCAGCCCTGCGATAGAAAGCTGGGAGATGATCTTGGCCAAGAAAGAGGGTGGGATCACCATTTCTTCGGCGATCTGACTGGTGGCAGCCCTCTGGTTGGGCTCTAAGCGTGCCAGAAAGAGCATGGCTCTGAGGGCATAGTCGGCCTGACGGGTGATTTGCATAGTTTAAGCTCTCTTCCAAAAGGTTGAAAATTTAATGACGAGTTAATTCTACCTTAAAGATAGAATTCAGTGTTATTACCAATTTTATCCAATTCGGATTTTTTTGTAAAGGAAGGGGTTTTCAGCTTAAAGCCCTCATGGAGCATTGTTCAGAGTCCGGCTATTTTCGTTTATAATGATGTCGATAAATACATTATCAGGCTTTGATGAACCTTATGAAAAAATTCACTTTTTACCACCCCATCAGCATTCGCTACAGCGACCTGGACTTACAGGGGCACGTCAATAACGTCGTGTACCTGACCTATGTTGAGAGCGCCCGTTTGGGTTATTATCAGGCCACAGGGATTTGGAGGCCGGACTCAGACAAACTCACGGGGATGGTGGTGGCGCATAACGATATTGATTATCTCTCGCCGATTACCCTGGAACAGAAGATCAAGGTTGGCATCGGTTTGGTGGGTATTGGAAAAAAGAGCCTGACGCTTGCCTTCCAGATCGAGAGCCAGCTTGAAAAATCTGTTTTTGCACGAGGAACATCGGTGATGGTTGCATATGATAATTCTGCTCAAAAGAGCATCCCCTTTCCGCTGGAATGGCGGGAGAAAATCCTTAAATTTGAAGAACAGAATGGAGCATTATGACTCTCCCAAAAATAGATACGTCTGCCTTAATTGACTTTTTAACCCGCTTGCTGAACACCCCCAGCCCCACGGGTTTCACCGATAAGGCGATTTCACTGTGCGAGGAAGCTCTCAAAGACATCCCGGGGATTCAAATAGAACGGACAAACAAAGGCGCACTGGTAGCGACCTTGCCTGGAGAAACAGATGGATCCTGGCGCGCTTTGACCGCCCACGTGGACACTCTCGGCGCCATGGTTAAAGAGGTCAAATCCAACGGTCGCTTGAAGATGACCAAGCTGGGCGGATTCCCCTGGAATACGGTTGAGGGCGAAGGCGTGACACTCTACACTGCCTCAGGCGAAACGGTCCGGGGGTCAATTCTCCTGACAAAAGCATCGTCCCATGTTCACGGCCAGGAGGTGAGCAAAACAGACCGTAAGGATGACACCATGGAGGTCCGCCTGGATGCTCGCACGACTTCGGCGGACGAAACCAGGTCTTTGGGCATTGAGGTGGGTGATTTTGTTGTATTTGATCCCCGGGTGGAGGTCACCAATGGTTTTGTGCGCTCGCGCCACCTGGATGATAAAGCCTGTGTGGCCTGCATCATTCAGGCGGTCAAGTCCCTTACGGAAGCAGGATTTTCGCCAAAAGCCACCACCGTTCTGCACATCAGCAATTACGAAGAGGTTGGGCACGGCGCTTCAGCCGGGATTCCGTCTGAAGTGAGCGAGCTGATCTCGGTGGACATGGCGGCGGTCGGGGTTGGCCAGGCCTCGGATGAATTTCATGCCACCCTGTGCGTCAAAGATTCCGGCGGCCCTTACCACTTCGAACTCAATAAAAAGATGCGAAGGCTGGCAGAAGCGTTTG
>JBMCLF010000223.1:0-3189 GCA_048615215.1 Candidatus Brevefilum sp. | reverse complement strand
CTCGCCGGAGAGCTCTACGAGGGCTTTGGTGTTAAAAATGTCGGAATAATCCACATGGACGCCCAGGTCAGGGTTGGATGTGCCCCAGCGACCCGGTCCCACGCAGATAAAGCTTTCTCCGCCAAGCGCCGTGTTGAGTTTGCCAATTGAGCGCTCCAGATAGCTCCGGGCAGCCTGGGTGGGCAGGCTGAAGTAGCTTTCCGGGGGAACGAAGACAACATAGTCGATTTCCTGCAGCCATCCCCCAGCCACCATAATGCTGGAAGAGAAAACGACGCGTTCCTCGGTGATGTCTTTGGGAAAATCAATGCGATTTTCTTCCTTCATGTAGCTCAACGGACGGCATTGAATCAGGGAGAAGTTGATCTCAGGACGCCCATGGTTGTCGATCACATCTGCAATGAATTCCACATCAACGGGGGAATCATATTCGCGTTCAAGAATATTCAAGAGATAGCGCATGCGCTCTGCAAAAGGGGTGCGCCTGAGCAGCTCTTCGAAAGTCAAGATTAATTGGGAAGGATCCGCATCCACCAATCTTGAGCGGATCGAGCGAAAATAGCCTTCCTGATCCACCTGGGCAAGGAACCTCAGGGGAGGATAGTCCCCTGTCAGGACCTCTTCAATCGGAAGGGTCTTCATCAAATTGTCTTTCAAATCGATCAGGTCCACATATTGCTGTGAGTAACGACGGATGGATCTGACGGTGTTGGACGGACGCAGAGTGGGATGGCTGAGGGCGACCAGCCTCGGGTAATCGTTGCCCACCCGGTCCACGGCGCGGGTTCCTAAACCCCAGACCATGCGAATGAAACCTTCTTCAGCCCGGATTTGAGGTGACCAGCGGTATTGGTTGTGGCTGAAGGCCACGCCGGACAGGTCCGGCAAGTAATAATCGCCAAAGCGATTGCCTTCCACCGTCTGAATAAGCACCGCCATGCGCTCATCATAATCCTGTAACCCCCGGCTGCGGCGGTAGAGTAAGGCATTGGGGTTGAGGGTTGAGGCATAGATCCGGGCAATGGCGCGGGTCAGGGCTTGCAGGTTTCCCTCAATGGCGCCCTGATTGGGCAGGAAAATGCTCTCGTATTTACCGGCAAAGGCGGTCCCGAAGTTATCTTCCAGTAAACTTGAGGAACGTACGATCAGCGGCTGTTTCCCAACAGTGGTCAGCAGGGTCTCAAGACGCTGGATAATGTTGGGTGGGAACTCGGCCTTGTCATAATCCTCTACGATTTTGGGATAATCCCGGCGCATTTCATCTTCAGGTTTGTACTTCTGGTCATTCCAGTGATGCAGGTTGTTCACCGAGACGAAGGTATACAGCAGGTCGGAGCCCAAATAATAAGATTCGGGCGTTCGCAAAGTCTTCTGCAAATCCTCACGGGCAGAACCCTTCAGAATTCGGGCGGCCAGGAGCATCCCGGCAGCTTTTCCTCCAATCCGTCCATGTCCGATTTTATGGCGGCGGACTTCCACCAGATCAGAAA
The DNA here is from genome assembly GCA_048615215.1 of Candidatus Brevefilum sp. Classification (GTDB taxonomy): domain Bacteria; phylum Chloroflexota; class Anaerolineae; order Anaerolineales; family Anaerolineaceae; genus Brevifilum. Next base: position 1,699 of record JBMCLF010000223.1, on the reverse strand, counting down.
TTGTAAACCAATCCCGGGCAATGTTGATATAGCGCAGTTGGTCGCTGATCATATTCCGGATCAGGACAACTTTGATCTCTCGCAAGCGAGGTTCCAGGTGTTTGCGCTCTTCGGGAGGCATTTTTTCAATCATCATGCCCTGATTGAAGAGCAATTCTTGAGGCGCCACTTCAGGATTGAATTCGTAGAGGGCCTCATGGCTTGTCACGCCGCGTTCGGTGAGAACCTCTTCGATTAACTCTTCCATTACCTCAAAGCTCAGGTGGTGACTGAAGTAAAAATCTGTCAGCTGGTCTCGTACCAGCGTTTTGCGCCGCTCCCATACCTCGGCAGGCTCTTCAATTTGAGGTCGCTGCAGTCCCTCCCGTTCCTGGGATTGGACTGCTTTTCGGATCACTTCCTGTTCAAATTCTTCCTGATTGAGAAATCCCTGCTGGAATAGTTCTCGCCGCATCAGGTCCCTGATACTTGTTGAAAGCACGGGGTACTGAGAGAGCACCAGATAGATGCTGAGCAAGCGGTCAGTTGCACTGGGAGGTAGGGTCATAGGATTTCACCTTAGTTTTGATAGCATTGACATCATTTTATCTGAAAATGATAGATAAGAGCAAAAACAAAAAAGGCGCCAATAAAAAGGCGCCTTCTGAAAAAGTTGGATAATGGATATTAGCCGATATGCATTGGCATAATGATGTGTTTGAAGTGTTCATCACCCTGGGGGTGGATCAATCCGGGAGTGTTGGCGGCGTTGGTCTCCAGCCAGACATTGTCGGATTTGATCACTTCCAGAACTTCCCGCAGGAAGCGAACGTTAAAGGCAACCAGTAAGGGAACGCCGTCCACCGAGGCATCAACCATCACTTCAGAGGATCCTGTCTGTTCGGAATGAGCAGAGATTTCCAGGGTTCCTTGTGCGGCTTCGTCCGTTTCCGGGATGATGTTCAGGCGGGCGACATTGGTGCCCTCTCGGGCAATGATCTCAGCCTGTTTGCAGGCTTTGAGCAATCCGTTTGTTGAAAGCAGTGTGTGGGTTTTGAAATTCTGTGGAATGATGGCGCGAAAATCCGGGAAACTGCCTTCAATTAATTGGGAAGCCAGTTCCAGGTTGTCCATATGGAATATGACCTGTCCGCGGTCAGGTGGGAAGGTCATGATCAGGGTGTCGTCGCTCCCCCCAAGGATACGTGCGAGTTCAACCAGGGCGCGCGCTGGAATGATTGCCTCAACCGGCTTGGTGATCGGATTGGGGATCGCATCTTCACGAATGGAGATACGAAAACCATCTGTGGCGGCCATGGTGATCTTTTCGTCGTCCAGTTTGAGCAGCACACCGGTCAGAATCGGACGGGCTTCATCTGTGGATGCTGCAAAAGCAACTTGTTGGACCATCTCTTTGAAATTGGTAATGTTTAGGGGAACGCCCTCTTCCAGATCGGGTTCAGGGATTGGCGGGAATTCTTCGGCATCAATGCCCTTGATATTTGTCTCCGATGTGCCGCACCTGACGTTGAGCGTTTGGGTGCTGTTGTCCAGTGTAAGAGTCACATTTTCGTTAGGCAGGTTGCCGATCAGGTCAGTGAAGGTGCGGGCGGGCACGGTAATCGCGCCTTCGCCTTCTATCCGGGCGCCGATCCAGGATGTGATGCCCAGTTCCAGGTTAGTCGCCGAAAGGCGCAGCCGGCCGTCATCGGTCTTCACA
>JBMCLF010000222.1:0-3211 GCA_048615215.1 Candidatus Brevefilum sp. | reverse complement strand
GTTCGTTGGGCAAGGCGATCTGGCCTTCTTCAGGGTCTCCTAACAGTTCGATTTTGTCGGGTTCATTCGCCGCCAGCCAGGCGATCAATGCGGCGGCCAGGGCGTTTAATTCTTCAAAGCTGTGGATGTTCTGGTCGGGCAGGTCCCCCTGCATCAGTTTAAACCGGGTGATTTCATAAAAGAAGTCCATTGCATCCGGCAGGGGTAGTTCCTGATCGTAAAGGATAAGCTGGCGCTGAAGGCGTCCTTCGAGTGAAGGTGGGAGCGGATTTTTGCCTTCAAGAAAACGCCAGAATACCGCATCTGCCCGGGTTTCCAGGCTGTGGCGAGGGGCGTCTTCGTTTGGATAGGGTGCATAGCCAAACTCGTTCAGACACTGGAACAGGTGGAACCCCCGGCGCATCCATTGTGGGCAGGCTTTGACCTTGTCGGGCGTTGATTCGATATTGAATCCCTCCTGCTGGAGCAAATACTCGCATAATCGGGTGTTGAGGAGTTCCATGGGTGCAGTAAAAGGCAGTCCATCTTGATAGGTGCGGGATTGGTTGACGACCCCATTGTTGGGCTGGCGTGGGGCGTTGACAGTCACATGCGCTGATTGCTGACCGCCAAGGTAGGCCAGGATCTCATCCTCGTCACCACGGCCGATTGCCAAAAGTTCACGGTTCGCATCCAGGGCGGCAAAGTCGTAGGCCTGGCGCAAGCGCCCTGCGCTGCGGATGATTTCAACCCCGACGAAAACCGGACTTTTTTCTGGCATAGTCATAGTTTAATGATATCAGAAATTCAATGTAAATTTTGAAGTTTTTATATTATTGTTGAATTTATGAAGAATCTATATGGATGGGATTGATGTCGCTCGCGTAATCCGCCAAAGCAACGACGGCTGACATCGCTTCATGAATTGAGAAATACGGGTTAGCGGATTAAGCAGCGGTAGGGGCAGTATCCTTGCTCTTAAAAACGAGGGAAAGACCGGGCAGCAGAAGTAAATTTATTCCCAACAAGATTAAAAAAGTATTGCTGAAACCGGTTGAGTCTGCCAGCGCACCGCTGAGATACATCCCAATACCCTGCCCGATATTGGTAAATGCCATCAGGATGGCATACATTGACGCGGCGATACGAGGATCAACAAAGCGCATGGCAACGGCGAAATATTCTGTTTGGTAAGCCCCATAAGCTACACCAAAAAAAATCACCAGGGAAATCGCCAGGATCAGGCCGAATTGGGGCGTTACCAACAAAGCCAATCCCAATAAAGCACCGCTGAGCAGGATAACGCCGAAGCTCAGAGCGCGTTTTGGCTGGAATTTTCGCATCAAGAAACCCCCGACAAAACTACCTCCCACAACACCGGCACTCCAGATGGATGTAATGACGCCTGCCTGAGAAAGTGAAATGCCAAATTCGGATTCCAGGTATGGGTTGACCAGCTGATTGGCTCCCAGGATGATCATGAACATGACCAATCCCAAACCGCCAGCTAGAAATGTGCTTCGGTTAAAGGCTTTGAACGCCGACCAATCGAAGCGCTTTTCGGCATCTCGCCGGTGTTCTTTGACAAAGAACATGAAGGGCAATGGCAGCAGGGTCAGTCCCGCCAGGACCCAAAAAACTGCCAGCCAGGATGCATTCTCGGCCAGGAATCCCACTACGGAGGCCGCCGCAATCGAGCCCACTGCCCGTCCGCCGACCATAAAGCCCTGGATGGTGCCTTGTTCTTTCACAGGCGTCGTATCCAGTGCCAGCCCATCCGTGCAGGTGTCGTAGAGTGCCATCCCCAATTGCATGGAGAAGGCCAGTGCCACATAGCCCCAGAAATATTGCCCAGGGTCAATAAATGGCGCCCAGAGGAGACACAGGAATTGGACTGCCAGACCGATGAAGATATAGGGCTTACGATGACCGAAACCAAATAGATTGACCCGGTCGCTGAGGATCCCCAGGCCTATTTTCAGTACAAAAGGCAGGAGGGCGATGAACCCAAATATGCCCACATCCGTCATCGCCAGGCCGTTATCCAGCAGATAAAGCGCGTTCAGGGCGGCGAAAAATCCGAGGATGGTCCCCTGGGTGAAATATAAAGACCCAAAGGTCAGGTAGCGTAGCGCTTTATTGTGTGGCATGCGTTCTCCCTTGTTGTCGGTGGTTTGACCCAAGTATACAACGAAATGCCCTGATGATTCAGATCAGGGCGTTGGTGGTTGATATTCGCAAGTGGGATTATTGCTCTGAATATTTTCCGAAAGGCCAAACCAAATGCAGTCCGAGCAAAAGAATGAGCGTGACTACGATGGTCAACCAGTGAACCATGCCCTTATTCAGGAAGTCCAAATAGCCAATGGCTGCCAGGAGGTTGACCAGTGCATGGCCAAAAACGGCCACAGGAATGCTCCGAGTTCGGCCGTAAGCCCATCCAAGAAGCAGGCTGAAGAAGAGCGTGTAAATGCCGAAGACCCAGAAATTCTGACCGTATTGCGACACACCCGGAATGAAGAACAGGGGCAGGTGCCAGATCGTCCATGTGACCCAGACGATAAGATAGACGATACCCAGATGATATTTTTCTTGCAATTCATGCTGTAGAAAACCACGCCAACCCAGTTCCTCAAGGCCGCCAAGCAGGATACTCTGTATGAAGAAAACCAGTATCATAAGAACCGGGGTGTCGGTGAACGCGTACAGCAGGCTGCTGGTGCTGTTGTTAATCAATGCCGGGATCAATCCAAGGACCAATAAGCTAATAAGCGGAATCAAGTAATACCAGGCGGAAACTTTAAATTTGAACAATCGCTTCCTGTAGTCACGCAGTCCGGCTTTGCCTTCTATCAGGGCGATAGCAATGAAGGGTGCGAGGGTTGGGCCAAAGCCCCCCAGAAGGAAGAGGATCATAAAAATAGGCTCACCAAATTCGCTCAGCCCTGCCCGGGCAAGGAAAAAGATACTTCCCCAAAAAATGCCAGTAATTAAAAGAGTAAACAATAAATACAGAATAGACTTTTTGTTCATGGTTCTTCCACGATAAGGTTCTTAGGTTCTTGTTATCCCAGTCAATTCAATTCTGTAAACAATTGATAGGATTTTAACTGATACAGGGATGTTTAGGCCCTGAACAAAGCATCTAATTCATCAAAAACCGTGCGCGAGGTTTGATCAATGCTGATTGGCGTAACAGAAACTTGTTTTTCCACCAGCAGGGTATACACAT
>JBMCLF010000221.1:0-3266 GCA_048615215.1 Candidatus Brevefilum sp. | reverse complement strand
GCAAACCGGAGAAAACCCCACCCCACCCAGAAATGGAAGACGAACGGGTGGATAAATGGGGGTCACCTGTTCCCGAAGAAGGCACTGTCAGTGATGCCGAACGATGGGGGTCAGAACCATTAGATCCTGCCAACCCGGATTACGATCCCCAAAAGAAAAAGAGCAGCACAAAGTGGTGGATCATTGCCATTGTCATTTTGGTTGTGCTGTGCCTCTGCCTGTGCATTGTTGTTTTTGCAACCAGGAGTTTGGGCGCCGCAGGCCCCTGGATGAGGTTTGATTTCTTCGAAAACTTCCGCAACCAAATGATCCCATAAGCACAGGAACCAGTCTCAATTCGCCGGGTCGACGCATGCGTCGACCCGACAGATAAAAACGACGGTCCAAAGAATTGCAAAAAGCAGTTATTCCAGTCTCTGTAGACAGTATCAATGGAGGTTTTGGCGACATCTGCAAGGGAAAATGATATCCCGATGGTTTAGCGTTGAAAAGGTGAAAGCCCCAAATTACTCAATAATACCAAACCTGCAATGAACGCGATGTCAATTGGAATATTGATGCCAATTTGGTTTAATCACAAAATACTCAAAAGTTCAATTCACGAATAATAAAAATTTATTGCTGCTCGAGAAACCAGCGCTGAACGTCCAGCAACTCCCCATCCTCAGTCGGCCTGGCATACCTGTAGCTGCCGTCGGGCTGCATGTGCCAGGCCTTAATTTGTTCCTGGAGATAGATTTCTAACACATCTTCGCGAATGTGATGAACCATCCCAGCATCCTCAATCGGGAAGAGCACTTCCACCCGCTGGTTGAGGTTGCGGGGCATCAAATCCGCGCTGCCCATCAGCACGATCTCTTTGCCGTGATTGTGAAAATAATAGATCCGGCTGTGCTCCAAAAACCGTCCCAGCACACTGATCACACGAATATTATCGCTCAGCCCCTCAACACCGGGCCGCAAGCAGCAGATCCCTCTGATGATAAGGTCGATCTTTACGCCGGCCTGGGAAGCCCTGTACAGCAGGCGGATCATACCCTCATCCACCAGGGCATTCATCTTTAAAATAATACGCCCATCGCCGTGTTTTCTCTGATGCGCCATCTCCTGACAGATTAACTCACGAAACTTCTCCCGCAATTGCACCGGGGCAACCAGCAATTTACGGTAGTCTTCTTTGTAAGAATAACCCGTGAGGTAGTTAAATAAATCCGTCGCATCCGCGCCGATCGCGTCATCCCTGGTAAAAAGTCCAATATCTTCATAAAGCTGGGCAGTTGTGTGATTGTAGTTGCCAGTTGCCATATGCACATAGCGCCGGATATGTTCGCCCTCTTTGCGTACAACCAGCGCGATCTTGGAGTGCGTCTTCAATCCCAACAAGCCATAAGTGACGTGAACCCCCTCCTGCTCCATGAGTTTGGCCCATTCGATATTACTTTCCTCATCGAAACGGGCTTTCAGTTCCACCAACACAGCGACTTGCTTGCCGTAATCCCGCCGCGCTTGCAGCAGCGCCCTGACAACAGGCGAATTGCGTCCAACCCGGTAAAGCGTTTGTTTGATTGCTAAAACGTTGGGGTCAATGGCTGCCTTCTCCAGAAATTCCACCACCGGATCGAATGAATCATAGGGATGATGCAGCAAGATATCCTGCCGCTGGATCGCGCCAAAAAACTCATCAGGATTGGGTTCATGGTCAAACTTAAAAGCCTTTGGAAAACTGGGCGAAAAGGCATCAAACTTTAAATCCGGCCGATTGATCTGGGCGATCTGGCTTAGATGGCGCAGGACAATCGGATTATCATAGGTATAAATAAACTGCGGATCAACATCCAGGTTGTCAACCAGTATCCTCAGGACGTAATCCGGCATCTCTGAATTGATCAACAATCGCACAACAGACCCAAAACGGCGTCGGCGCACGCTTTCTTCCATCATCTCGAGCAGATCCATCACTTCAAGGCCCTGCAATTCGATTTCAGCGTTTCGCACCACATGGAAGGGATGGGATTCAATTACCCGCATCCCGGGGAACAGGTCCGAGAGGTTAGCCATGATCACTTCGCTGATCCAGACAAAATCGTACTTACGGACTTTTTTCGCCCGGGGTGAAGAATCATAAGCCGCCTTATGCACTGGCAAAAAATAGGGCAGCGACCCCGGCACCTTCAACCGGGCAAAATGGCGTCGCCTTTGTTGGTCTTCAACCAGCACAGCCAGGTTGTAACTCAGATTTGAGATATAAGGAAACGGATGCCCAGGGTCGAAAGCCAGCGGGGTCAGCACCGGAAAAATTACTTCCTGATAATAAGCATCCACCCGTGCTTTTTGTGACTTATTGAGGTCAGCATAATGATAAATTTCAATTCCCTTGTCTGCCAATTCAGGCTTGAGCGCTTCATAGAAAAAGTTCTGAGCATCACCAATCAACCTTTGCGCTTCTTTTCGAATTTCTTGCAACTGCTTCGTGGGAGGCATGTCTTCAAAATAAAAACGCCCTTTCTTGGCATCCCGGCTCATCGTCAGGCCCCCCACCCGCACCATGAAGAACTCATCAAGGATCGAACCCAGAATACCCAGAAACCGCACTCTTTCCAAAAGCGGATTCGCCGGATTCTTTGCCTCAAAAAGTACCCGCCGCTGAAATTTAAGCATGGACAGTTCCCGATTAATATAGTTCATCGGGTCATTAATCAGATCTTCCAAAGACGGTTCTAAATTATTTTCTTCTTTTTTCATGCACTTCATCCTTATTCGAAAAGGCTGTCGCTGATCAGATTGTAGTTTAGTATACATTATCACACCTAGCGTGTTAAAGGGCCATCATTTCCATACTCAAAGCAAAATCAAAATTACTTCTTGTCCAGCCAAGGGAAATTGCTCAACAATCACAGCAAATCTAAAATATTCTTGTTATGGTTTAAAATTATTATCCAATATATCTATGCCCGCATTTCTTCAAACGGGAAAGGAAAATTGCAATTTCACCCATTCCTATGGTCGCTTTCGTCCTCGCCGCAATGAATGAATACACTTCATCGTTGGCTTTGCCAGGTGATGGCCTGCATCGATTTTGTGAGCCTTCTCTTTCGTGGGTCATATATTTGAAAACCACAAAGGCGGATCCGTGTGAGGCCTGCAGCGATTATTCGAACTTAAGCATGTTCGACACACCCCAAATTTGGTTTTAATGCCATGCTCTGAGCCTCGCCAAAAAATTTTCTTGACGCCATACGAAGGCGCTGGTAAACTTAGTTATTCAC
>JBMCLF010000220.1:0-3271 GCA_048615215.1 Candidatus Brevefilum sp. | reverse complement strand
ACCAGAAGAGGTCTTAAACTCTTCCTTTCGTTCAGGGAAACGATTGACCAGGGGGGCGTAAGTTTCCCGTTCCCAGCGTTTTTTCTCTTCCTTCAATGACATACGCATCCTCAAAGTGATAAAGTTGACTCTTCACAAGTATACCCGAAATTGGTCTCTCGCTTTGACGTCAAATCTTGCCGGACAAACCACATTTTGCTTATCGTCTGAAATATCTGTCAATTGCCGTTCTGTTTCATTTCTGGTAGAATCTTTTAGCTTGCTCGTTGTACCCTTCGAGCGGGACTATTCTATGAAAGAAAGGGCTTGTGAAAATGAAAGTATTGTTGATTAAAGACGTTTTTAAATTAGGCCGTGCAGGCGAGATTAAAAAAGTTGCTGCAGGTTACGGACGCAACTACCTGATACCTCAGGGATTCGCCATACCGGCGACCAAAGGCGCCATGCAGCAGGCAGAACGGATCGCTGAAAAAGCCACCGAACGCCGTGCCGCGCTCAACGAGGAATTGGGAGATGTTGCTGAAGTGCTGGAAGGCAAAACGCTTACTTTTGCCGTCAAGGCTGGCGAAACCGGTCGTTTATACGGGTCGGTTAGTGATGATGATATCATCGAAGCAATCCAGGCCAATTTCGAAATTGAACTCGAAAAGCGTCAGGTTGAAACAGAACCAATCCGGCAGTTGGGAAGATACACCGTCCCAATTCACCTGACCATGGATCTCAACCCAGAGATCAAGGTGATCGTCTATCGTGAAGGCGAAGCACTTGGTGAAGAAGAAGAAAAAGATGAAGAAGAAGTCACGCTTCCTGAAGGCGCAGAAACCACAACGGTGATTGAAGATCCGCAATCACTGGCGGTTGAATCAGTCGGCATCCTTGAAGAAGAACCTGCCGTAGAAAGCACTGAAGAAGAAGTAGAAGAAAAAGTAGAAGAGATCGAAGAGGACGCAGAAGCAGAAGCCTAATCCTAATCTTGTGCTCGATTCCAACCGGCCTGTGAGAATGATCCTCAACAGGCCGGTTTCTATTTAGAATATAATAACCCTATGACTTTAAGCTTTGGCGAGCAATTAAAATCAATACGAGAAGCCCGCGGCATCTCCTTGGAGGAGATGGCCCAAAAAACCCATATCCGCATGGCCTACCTCGAAGCCCTTGAAACTGGCGATTATGAATGGATTCCCTCAGAACCTCAGCGGAGAGGGTTTTTAAAGCTGTATGCCAGTGAGCTGGGTGTTACGTTAGATGGTGAGCGGGTAAAAGGGTTTCAACAAGAGCCAGAACCCAAAGCACCTGATTCTGAGGAATCTGATTCTGAAATATCTGATGCTCAAAGTCCTATCACTCAGGAACCAGCAGTAAAAACGTCTGACTCTCAGCAATCTGAAACTCAGCCTTCTGATCCACAGCCAGAAAAACCGACAACATCAACTCGAAAAGAAGAATATTTCGAGAAAAAAACCCAATTTCAAAGTGAAAAAAGATCAGCCGAGGAATTACGAAGCGAAAATGATTCCAATGAGATCGAGTTTGATTTACCTGACTTAAGGTCATCAAAACAAAGAGCAGCACCAACAGATTCCACCCAGCTGTTTTCCAATCTCGGAGACATTCTGCGCCAACGCCGTGAACTGCTCAGCCTGTCTCTTGATGATATTCATGAACACATCCATATCCGCAAGAAATTTCTATCCGCAATGGAAGCAGGGAATTTTAACCAACTTCCATCACCTGTACAGGCACGCGGAATGCTGGCAAACTATGCTGACTTTCTCAACCTGGATGTTGATGAGATCCTTTTGAAATATGCGGATGGATTGCAAATACAGCGTTTTGAACGGATCCAAGGTGCTCAGCCAAATAGGCCAGAACAAAAACAAGTATTATCCAAAACGCGTTTGCATTTGAAAAATTTCTTCTCAATCGATCTATTGGTAATTGCAGCTCTTTTCATCGGATTTGCAGCTTTTTTGATCTGGGGGGTGAACCGGATTCTCACGGAGAATGCACCCGATACAACCTCTACAGACCTCCCTGAGGTGGCAGATGTGCTGCTCGCAACGGAGTCGCCCACACCACAAAATGGCCTGAGCGAGGATGAACCGGAAGCCAATACAGATCAAACAGGCACACCATCGCCGGAGGAACCCACACCTATTTTCACCCCATTCCCAAACGACAACCCCATCAATATCGTCATCATTCCACGGCAGCGCACATGGGTTCGGGTGATCGCTGATGAAGAAATGGTCTTCGAAGGGCGTATGCTGCCCGGGAACGCATATGACTTTTCAGGCGAGGAAACTCTTGAGGTATTAACCGGCAGTGCTGGTTCTTTACAGGTTTACTTTAATGAACAGGATATCGGCGCACCAGGGCTGGTTGGGCAGGTAGCAAACCTTATCTTTACTGAAAATGGCCTGATCCTTCCCACGCCCACGAATACCCCAACCATCACCGAAACGCCGGAAGCTACCGAAACCCCAACACCGACCCTGACCCCAACCCAAACACTTCAACCAACATTTACAGAATCCAATGACTAAACGAGCTAAGGACACCTATCATCTGATATCACTCGGCTGCCCTAAGAACCTTGTCGACTCGGAATCCATGGCACAGCTGCTAAATCGACAGGGAATTGCTCCCGTGGGTTCGCCAGATAATGCTGAATACCTGATCGTCAACACCTGCGGCTTTCTCAAAGCTGCACGCGAGGAGGCCATTGCCGTGCTGACGGATCTTGCCAGCGAAAAAATGTCCTGGCAAAAATTGATCGCTGCTGGCTGCATGACCGAACATCACCGGGAGGATATTCTGAAGAATGTCCCGGGGATTGACGGCCTGCTGGGCACGCGACGCTGGATGGACATCATGGATGTCATTGAAGAGACGCGTAAAGAACGCCAGGAAATTCCCTACGCCCATTTCCCGTCTGCTGGCCGGGTGGGGCGTGATGAAAAGAGAACCATTCGGGCCGCCATTCAAGGCGGAAGTGCATATTTAAAGATTGCAGAAGGCTGCCGGCGCGCTTGTGCATATTGCATGATTCCACTGATCAAAGGAGACCTGATCAGCCGGCCTGTGGAGAACATCATTGAAGATGCCAAAGTCCTCCAGGATCAGGGCGTAGAGGAGATTATTTTGATCGCCCAGGATATCACCGATTATGGGCATGACCTTAATATCAAAGAAGGCTTGACCAATCTGCTAGAGGCACTCCTCCCGGCTGTGCCTGAAGTGCCCTGGATACGCCTGATGTACACCTTCC
>JBMCLF010000219.1:0-3277 GCA_048615215.1 Candidatus Brevefilum sp. | reverse complement strand
CGGCTGCTGTTGGTGTTGGGGCGCGCAGGTCGGCCGCGAAATCCGTCAGAGTGAAATCGGTTTCATGCCCCACACCGGAGATAACAGGCGTTTGAGAAGTAACTACTGCTCGCACGACCTGCTCTTCGTTGAATGCCCATAAATCCTCAATGGAACCGCCTCCGCGCCCTAACAGGATGACATCGGGATGGGTTTCACTGTTCAGCCGTGAAAGCGCATCAGCGATTCCGGGTGGAGCGTCAATTCCCTGGACAGCGGTAGGCGCCAGCACGACTTCAGCCACTGGATAGCGGCGGCGTAAGGTGTTGAGCATGTCCTGAAGGGCGGCACCGGTAGGTGAGGTGATAATGCCAATGACCTGCGGTATTTCGGGGATAGGGCGCTTGCGGGCTTCATCAAAGAGGCCTTCCGCTTCGAGCTTGGCTTTCATACGCAGGAATTCCTGGTAAAGCGCACCTTCTCCAGCCGGCTGAAGCGTGTCCACATAGAGCTGCACCTGGCCGTTGACCTTGTAAATGTTCACGCTGCCATGCGCCTGCACGGCCAGGCCGTCGCGGGGTGCAAAGTTCAGCCGTGCTGCCGAATTGCGCCACATCACACAGCGGATGGATGACTCACCGTCCTTGAGTGAGAAGTACAGATGTCCGGAGGAAGGCTGGGCGAAATTTGAGATCTCTCCTTCAACCCACAGGTCCTGCAAAATTTCGTCGCTTTCCAGCAATTGGCGCAGGTAGCCGGTTAGCTGGCTGACATTGAGGACGTTTTGGGGTTGAAATAACGAATATTCTTCACTCATAAGCATTCCATTATTAGTTCATCACTAAGTATAACAATAAAACCTTCGAATGGTTTATCTGATACAATGAAATTAACCTATTCATTACACAGCCTTCATTAAGGACATTGACTCGTTGGATTATATCTGGACACCCTGGCGTATGAAATACATCCAAGAACACCAACCTGATGATGAATGCATCTTCTGCCTGGCGGTTGAGTCAGATGATGATGAAAAGCATCTTGTATTTTACCGGGGGGATCATGTTTATATGCTCCTCAACCGCTATCCGTATACCAGCGGACATGTGATGTGCGTGCCTTATGCCCATGAGGCGAGGCTTCACGATCTGGAAGAAGCGACAAGGGCTGAGATGATGGAAATGATGACCCGCGCAGTGCAGGTTTTGCAGCCTGTGTATGAGCCGGATGGCTTCAATATTGGATTAAATCTGGGAGAGATGGCTGGCGCTGGTGTTGCAGAACACCTGCATACGCACATCGTGCCGCGGTGGGCGGGAGATGCCAATTTTATGACCAGCGTCTCTGCAACGCGGGTGCTTCCGGAGACGTTGAGTGAAACTTATCGGCGGGTTAAAGAGGCGTGGGATAATTTTAGTTAGTGTCAATTTCATGAGTATTCTCCGAAATTCACTATCTTTTCATCATCAAGCCTTCTTTTTGAGGGGAATGTGGCGTGAAGCATTGGATGAGGTGTTTAATTTCATCCAACCAGCAAAATACTTTAAATAAAAGATCTCACCTCATCAGTCAGCTACGCTGACAGCTTCTCCTCGAGGAGAAGCCTTAATATTCATCGTGCCATTATCCCATTGGAGCCTGCAGTGTTATGTTGGGTTTGCGCCGGTGTTCTCATCAGCGACAATGGATACTTGGTGCGTTTGAGCCAGTGAAGAACTGCCCACCTCATCAGCCAGCTTCGCTGACAGAAAAATTCGCTCCCTCACCGAGGAAGTGGAGAATATTCTTGGGTTGCGGTCTGAAGTGGATAGTCGGTAAGCCAGTGAATTGCCAAATTAATAAAACAAACTTGGGCTGGCCAAGAAAATGGTCAGCCCACAAGTGTCATAAAAATTTAAATCAAAAGAGCAGAATTCCTTTTGTCATCAGGACTTACTTCCCCTTTTCTTTTCTGGAAAAATCACCCGCACAAGTGCGATCAGGCCCAGGACGATGAGCAGAACCGGCCAGTACTGGAAGAGTTCGTGCTCCAGGCCAAAAGCGGATCCAAAGGCAAAAAAGAGTATACCGCTGATTGCCAGCAGGGTCAGCCCTCCGGTGAAAGCCTCCTTGAGATTGCCATCAATAATTCCGCTGATGATCACCCCAAGGCCAACAAAGCCTGGAATGAGTGCCCAGATGTAACTCCAACTCTCCCAATCGCCAGTGATATTCTGATAGTAGAGTATGCCGCCAATCCCTGCCAAAATGGTGCCCGGAACTGCCAATCCGCCTATACCGGCTAAAACCGCCCAGAGAAGGAAGATCACGCCCAGTCCGACGATGATGAATGGCCAATCCCAAAAGGTGAAGGTATGGGGCAAGAGCTCATTGGCTAAGAATAACAAACCCAGCAAAATGAGGATAATCCCTCCGATGATACTGTTCCTGCGATTACGATCCATGTTTTCTCCTTATCTGATGTTGAAAGGAGCAGAGCCTGGTTGGCCAGGCTCTGCGAAATTCTTCACGAATGGTTATTTTTCTCCACGATTGTTGATATCACCTAGGCCGTTAATCTCCTGGGTCACGTCGGGGGAACCGTAGTAATTCAGAGTTCCACCGCCGTCAATGTTGATATCGAGGGAATTTGTTGCCCAGACGGTGCCATTGCCAGCCATTGATATTGACTTCGGTTGAACTGGTTTGCAAATCACCTGCTTGATAATTTCCAGCGCCTTCGATGGCGACCACATGTGAGGAAACCTGACCGCCGATGTCAATTGTGCCCGTTCCAGAAATTTGTACTGAAAGGGAATCGGCCATTAATTCGTCGAGGTTGATTTGTCCGGCGCCATTTATTACGAGATTCAGGGAAGAGGTCTCCAGCGATTGCATCTCAAGGTCACCGGCACCGTTGAAGGTGATGTCTGTGAGGTCAATGACCGTCAGCGTGTATGTGATGCCTCTGGTGGGGATGACGGTTGTTTTCCAGGGTTGATCCTGGAAGCCGAGAACAAGGGTTTGATCACGCACTTCGGCGGTCAATTCATTGATGATATTGTCCTCTGCCTCAATCTCGAGGGATTCGCTCTCACCCTGTGTGATCACCAGCCGGCCTGCGCCGTCGAGGCGTACTTTGTTGAATCCGCTAACCTCTCGAGTTTCGGCGACCAGGTCACCTGAACCGCGCACAACATCCACAAAGGGAAGCCGGCATGCGCTCAGGACCAGAACGGTGATGATGAGGATTAACATGGCGATAAAACGATTTGTCTTCATATTTTAATTCCTTTCATATTTATTGTTCTCTTTATAG
>JBMCLF010000218.1:0-3293 GCA_048615215.1 Candidatus Brevefilum sp. | reverse complement strand
TGGACCCAGAGGGATTCGAACCCTCGACCTTCTCAATGCCATTGAGACGCGCTCCCAACTGCGCTATGGGCCCTGATTTCGTTTGGAACCCATTGGCGCTCCCAACCCCCCATAAGGGGACGATGTGCGCTATGGGCCTACATACTCAAATCTTGTACCCCGGTGCCCTGCAGTTGCCGGTCAGCGGGGCACTCAGTGGACCTGGAGGGATTTGAACCCTCGACCTCCTCAGTGCGATTGAGGCGCGCTCCCGCTGCGCTACAGGCCCTTCTTTCAGGGTGATGACGATTGTACCTTTAGGGGGGTAAAGTGTCAAGATGATGACAGACCTTGAAGGCACGGTTTATTCAACTTAGCTTCTATAAAAATGGAAACATTTCATGTGTAACTTTGAGCAAATTCCTTTGTTAAACATTATATGAACATAATCTTGACTTTTTCACTGGCTTGTTTATTGGCGTATTTATTCGGTTCGATACCCGTCGGTTACCTGGTAGCACAATCACAGGGACTCAGCATCCGTGAGGTCGGCAGCGGCAGCACAGGCGCGACAAATGTCACCCGTACTCTGGGATGGAAATGGGGCGTGCTGGTAGGTGTTTTAGATTTCTTTAAAGGCTTCTTTCCTGTCCTTTTGGCACCTAGGCTCTTTTCGGAGAAATGGCAGATCTTTGCTATTTCTATCCTGCCTGTGATCGGGCATATCTTTCCCGTGTGGCTGAATTTTATTGGTGGAAAAGGCGTGGCGACCATTTTCGGCGTTCTGGGTGCTTATTTTGGCCTGCCTATTTTCCTGGCTTTCCTTCTGATCTGGTTTTTAACCGTGAGGCTGGTGAATATCATGAGCCTGATTAACCTGATTGTGGCGTTATTGATCCCGCTTGCTTTTTGGTTGAAATATCACGCGGTGATTTATGTTATCTTTGGATTGATTTTAGGCACCATTATCTGGTTCAGCCACCGTGAAAATATTCAGCGGATGCTGGCGGGAGAAGAGAATCGCGTTTGGAGCGATCAATAAGTGAAGAAAAATGTTCCTGAGAAACCGACACGCCGCCTTGATCTTAGAGGACATTGTCAGGCAACCCATAATCTTCCACCACCGCCCGCCTGGTAATTTCTTAATGCCAGACGGGTTTCCTCTTCATCACGCCAAAAAGCGTTAATTTGGGATTTGTAGCACAAGACAGCGTCCTGCCAGTGTGACAGGGCTTTTTCATTCAGATGATGGGGTTTCTTTTTAATTGTTTTTTCCCATTGGGCAGGAAGACTAAACGCTTTCAGGATATATGGATAATCAGCGTAATAGAATTTAGCGCCTTCATGCGCTTCCTCTGCGCGGGATACTGCTATGTGGTCAATATGGTTACCCAGGCCAAGGGGAAAGACGATCATCGTATCCCTGCCAATATTATTTTCGAGCATAGCCTGGATTGCCTTCACCAGAGTTTCTTCTGGTGCTTTGCCGAATAATTCCTGGTTGTTTTTGATCAATGGTTTGCCTGTGCTCGTCTCCCGCCGGTAGATGGCATCCGGCCAGTCGAAGTGACGGTGTTGCGCACCCAGGATCTGGCAGGCAGTATGGTCTTCCGCGCGGCGCATGCGAATGGCCGCTTCACCGGACATGCCCCAGGCGAGGTGGTTCTGTTGGGCGAAATCGGAGTAATTTTCATCTGGCGGAAAACCGCCCATCAGGGTCCAAATTTCAACCTGGTGTCCCTTGTGCGCAAGGTCCCAAACCAGGCCGCCGCATGAGAGGGCGACGTCGTCGTAGTGCGGGGAGAGAAAGATCCAGTGCTGTTTATCCATAGGGTAATTTTATCAAATATGGGTAAGGCGTGGATGGGTGCCCAAAATGATGGCGCGTTAGTTTCTTTCAAATAAAAAAAGGCTGTCCCGGTGTGTATTCCGGGACAGCCTGTACATGTCTCAATCAACTGCAGGAGAGGGGGTTACTCTTCTTTTTCCTCATCTTCGCGCTTTTTGGCATCAATAATATCCTGTGCCAGGTGCTGCGGGACCATCTCGTAGTGATCAAATTCCATGGTGAAGTAACCACGCCCGCCGGTCATTGAGCGGAGGATCGTGGTGTAGCGGAGCATTTCAGCCAGGGGCACATTGGCGGTCACAGTTGAGCGTCCCTTCTGCGTATCCATGCCCTGGACGCGAGCACGGCGTGAGTTCATGTCGCCCAGTACGTCACCCATGTTGCTTTCAGGGACGATTATTTCGGCTTTCATGATCGGCTCGTAGAGCACCGGCCCGGCGCCTTTAAAAGCCAATTTGAATGCTTCGCGTCCCGCGATCTCAAACGCGATGGGTTTGGAGTCAACGGGGTGTTCCTTACCGTCGAAGACGGATACCTGTACGTTATGCACCGGGTAACCGGCAATCACGCCTTCTTTCATCACGTTGCGGATGCCTTTTTCAATCGATGGCAGGAAGTTATTAGAAATTGCGCCGCCGAATACGTCATTGACAAACTCAAAGTCTTCTTCGGCAGAGGGTTTTACTCGCAGATGCACCTCACCGAACTGACCGGCCCCGCCGGATTGTTTCTTGTGCCGGTACATGGCAGCGTTTTCGCTGGTGATGCGCTCTTCGTAAGGTACTTTAGGCTCTTCCGTATTCAAGCCGAGCTGAAATTTATTCTCTGCACGGCGAATGGCAACGTCAATATGCTGATCGCCCATACCCTGCAGGATTGTCTGGCGGGTGGCCGGTTCATTGTACCAGGAGAGAGTCATGTCCTCTTCGCACAGCCGGGCCAGGGTGTTGCTCAGTTTGGCGGCATCAGACTGGGTCTTTGGGAACAGGGCAACGCGATAAAGGGCATTGGGATATTCCGCTTCTGGCAGGTTGAGGGGATTATCCTTCTTGCATAACGTGTCGCCTGTCGTGGTGACGCTCAGTTTGGCCACCAGGCCGATATCACCTGCATGCAGTACATCGACAGGGATACCTTCCTTGCCCTGTGGGGCCTGCATGCCGGCCAGGCGTTCCTCTTCTTCTTTGTCGCAGTTCCAAATGCGCTCATCAGCAACCATCTTGCCGGAATACACCCGGAAGAAGGTCTGCTTTCCAACGAAGGGATCTGCGGTGGTTTTCCAAACATAGGCCGCCAGCGGGCCGGTATCACTGGCTTCCAGAGTAACTTCTTCACCATCTGGTTTGGTGGCCACGGCGGGCTCAACATCAGCGGGAGAGGGCATCAGGTTGGTTAAGATCTCCAGCAAGGGGGTCAGCCCAATCTTGTTGGCACCTGCACTGACCATAACAGGGATGAAGTTGCC
>JBMCLF010000217.1:0-3310 GCA_048615215.1 Candidatus Brevefilum sp. | reverse complement strand
GTCAAAAGCCCGTTCAATGCGATTACGGGGGGAAATCACCAGTGAAGATGGCACATCCGTGGTGCGGAACAGGGAGGGGGGCAGTACCTGGCCGATCAAATCCAGGCCGGCGTCTGCCAGGATATCCATCAGCTGGGCTTGCAGCACGGATTCCGCCAGGGGGGCCAGCGTGTCCAGCCGTGCCTGGGCGGTTTCCAGCGACTGGCGGATCGGTTCGGCAGCCGTTTCAGGATCCTGTACATCAGGGTTGCTGATGATCAGGTGGAGTTCGGCCTGGGATGCATTCACACGGCGAACCTGCGCCAGGGTTTCCAGCACGATCTCCGGCCCGCTTTGAGGCGGGAGGAAGCGCTCGAGGCTCAGGGCCCAGCCGGAGAGCTTGGCAAAAGCGGCATCCAGGGTCCAGGTGCCAAAATCAAAGGCGATCTCACGCGTGCGGGCACGCACCTGCTCGGGCAGTCCGCCGTGGGGCACGGCCGCGCCGCCCAGCAGGAGCGCGGCAGCCATCAGGACCAGGGCAAAGCGCAGCCCGCGCCAGGCGGTTCGCAATTTGCGTTTGAAAATAGCGAAGGGATTCATGCACAGATTCTAACACATCGCCCTTTGAGGTTTAAGTCAGTGTATCAGGAGGGGGATGAATTGGTATTGGCGGCGTTCTTCTAACTGAATGGCGATCGATTGGCGGATTGGGTCAAAGGTTGTAGGAATACGACTGATTAATGTTCTGGAGCTAACAACCGATCTCACCAGGAGATCTGCCGAGTTTTCATGGCCAATAACTGGTTTCCCACCATTTAGCAGCCAGAAATAGGCATAGTCTTCCAATCCTTCACGCAGGAGTTCTAATCTGATTGAAGGGACCATGCGATTGCTTTCCTCAAAACAGGGATCAAAACCCAGGTTGGCATCATTGGGTGGATAGAAGAAAAAACCATTTCCATTATTGAGTTTGTTTGAGAAGGGATTGATGTATGGGTCTGGTTCCCAATCCACAGATTGAGGATAATACAACCCATCTACCCGGTCCAGCCAGGCCAACCAGGGAAGCATGCGTCCTTCGATACCTGGACGATCCATGACAGCCGGGTTGATGTGAGGTGGATGATCGATTGGCGCGTAAATCCACCAAACCCGCTTGCCATGTAATAATTGATTATCATGGGCCTTATTGACTTCATAGGCGGTGAGACAATAAGAGTCAACATCGTCGGGTAAAGCCGCTTCATTGTAATCATTCATTTTGTAATCGGAATGTGTTGCGGTAATAGCAGACTCCAGTTTTTCGGCGCACTCATTTGGGATGCCGTTGTTTGTACCTCCATAAGTTTCCATAACAAGATCCCAATCGAAACCGAAGTGGTTTTGGAGGAATTGTCTATCCGGCAGGAAGAAATCCCAAACATTAAGGTTAAAGGGTATGACAGCAGAACCGATTGAAATATGCCCGCTATATGGACCGGGCTGGGCGGTAGTTGGGATACGAACACGAATCCAGAGCGGCTGGTTCACCTCTGCAGGGAAGTTGATTGGAATGCCGGGAGAGACGGGATAAAGGGGATCAGGCCAAAGAACCGGCCTGCCGTAAAAGTCTGATAGTTGTGTGATGTTCAGGTAGTCCACCCTGAAAAATTCGATATTTGTCTCTGAGATTGTACTTGTTCCATTGCTGTGGAGCAGGGGTGAAGCGGATATGCTCATTGATTGGCTGATTGGCGCTCTGACAATCAGCTGGAAAGGTTCCAATTCACCTCTTGCGCCCGATATAGACAGATATTGGTTTGATACCGGCGGTTTTGCCGTTGTCAATATTTTCTCTGCAGTAGGTGCGGCCCAGATGGATAAATTACCGGTAGTGGCGTTTGTGATATTGAAGAAGTATCCGCCAGCTTCTGGATCTCCTGGGCTGAGCAAAGAGGTCGATCCATTGATGGTTGTCGTTATGGGTGGTATATGGCCTGTATGATTGATGGTATCAAAGTAAATGTAATAACTATCATGTGAAGCATTGGATTCCCAGCGTATTTCTCCTGGACTATCCTGATTTAGCAATCGAAAATTGTCCAACCAGAGGTCAAGTTCGTCCAGGGTTTCGTAATATCCATAATTTTCTGTTGTATGTTTGACCATTATGTAGAATTTTAAGAAATTAATGGCTGACAGATCAGGTGTCAGGCAGTTACCAAAGGGTTTGAGAGAAATCATGGCAGTGTTCCATGTATCCATTACCATGGCCGGCCCGTTGATTTTGGTTATCGGGCAGGTCTTCAAACCGCCTAATTCAAAGTGATAGATATCGGGTGTTTGATCGACTGCGCTGCTGTTGACTTGAGCGCGCACATCATAGAGAAGCAGTTCGTAATCGGACCAATTAATCCATGCCTCATCGTTTAAATGATATTTAATCCATGGGTCAATGGAGCTTTGATCCGTAATATTAATCTGTGCATGGATTGAGCCAGACCCCTGAGTGTGGTGGGTATTGTCGAAGGCCAATGACCAATTGACATCATTTGTCCAATAGGGATCGGAGGAATTGATATCCTGATTTAGCTCCTCTGCATCCTCGAAAAGGATGGTGTGGGTTTCTTGAAAAGGTATGGGTAGACCGGGAAGACCGTTCGTATAAGGGACCACGCGCAGGGAATTTGGGTCTAAAATGGCGTCATGCAGTCCCAGCTCTGAAAATATTTGTGAGAAGCTCATCTCAACGCTGACGGCACCGGTTTGGGTGGCGATGACTTGCACGCGATAAGGCCAATCGTTGTGCCACCAGGCGTCCGGGGTTTCAGCGGAGGTGGGAATATTTGCTGACGGAGTGAAAACCGTCAGCATGATACAAATACTCAGGAGAAATCGCCACCCCGTGTGGGACCTCATATCTGGTCTCTCTTCAGCAGGTTGGGTTGATAAAAAAATTTTACAAGATAATTGAAATTTTGTCCAGACAAAACCAATGACAATTTATAGAAAATCAAAATAATTGGTAGTACTGGAGCGAGAGCCCCTGCCTGGAGCACAACGTAACACCTGGTTGACAAATGTCAATTTTAGCAAATTCAATCGACCTAATGGTCTCATTCCGGAAAGGGCATTTCAATGCCGGAGTGAAGGCTTTAGCCCAAAGGGCATGATGGTCAAGCCCGATAAAGTAGATGACGAGGATTTTTCTCCAGGTGATGATACATCTGGGTATCGACATAAATTCTCAGTGCATTCAATTGACCTGAAGGTCGCACTCCGGAAAGGGCATTTCACTACCGGAGTGAGGGCTTTAGCTCGAAGGACGTGATGGTCAAGCCCGATGAAGTAG
>JBMCLF010000216.1:0-3324 GCA_048615215.1 Candidatus Brevefilum sp. | reverse complement strand
TTTTTTCGGGGGGGATATTGCCGCTCAGGTTCAGCACATCTGCGATCTCATCGAGCGTATTAATGTCTTCACGAATTTCGCTGGCTTTGTCGACATATTCCGGCAGTGCGACGGCGCTGGCGGCTGTTTGAATTTTTGATAATCCTCCCTGAAGATCCCCCTGATTGATCATCGAAAGACCTTCCTCATACACTTCATGGGCCTGCATCTGGTTCTCAAGGTCCTGGCGTAATTCTTCGCCCTCACGCCACCGGTTTATCCCGGTTGCGTTCAGGCGCTCGAAGGCTTCATCGAGGTAGTCCAGTGCTGTTTGATAGCGAAAGACTCTTGCAGCAGATTGGGCTTTGCCGTATGCCTTCCCGGCCGCAGGTGGAAGTGCAACAGAAGGAATGTTGCCTGTTCGCAGGAATTCTTCTGCTTCATCGTGATGTTCCTTTGCACGAGCCCATCCCGGTTCGATTTCGAGTACTTTTTCGTAGAGGGAGATAGCTTTTTGATAGTTGCCAGCATAGAAGGCTTCTTCAGCAGAGTCCATTAGTGCATCTGCTTCAGGATCGTGACTGGAACTGAGGAATTTCTTCAGCGGGTCGTATGTATCCTCATCGAATTCAGGGGAAATATTCACCTCTGGTTGCTTGGTTTCGGGTTGATCAGGTGCAATTTCTTGTGGTTGTGCTTCATATTCCAGATGTTGAGCTTCAGCCAGGCGGCGCGAGCGTTCACGCCGCACCTCTCGCAAAAGGCGGTTAGCGTGTTCCAAGTCAATAAAATCCACGGCCTCGGAAACCCTCTCCGTTGCCAGTGCTTCGAGGTATGCGCTGAGTGCGTTTTCTACCGAGGTTAGTTCATCATTTGAGGGATGTTCTTTATCCAGGGTGGATTTCGCTCGTAGAATGAGTTCTTTTAGCATGGCGTTCCTTTCTTCGAAAACCGGTCTCAGGCTTGTGACCGACGGTTATTATGCAGTGTCCTGAGGTCTTCGGCCAGATCCGATGCCGTATGATATTCACCCTGGATCGCTTTTCCGAGCACATCCATTTCTTCCTGATTCAGCCGTTCTTGATCGTCGTAGGTCCAAACAGGTTCGTATTTGTGGGGAGCATTCTGGATTTCTTCTGGTTTGTTAGGGCCGACTTTAACAGTTCCCTGAGCCTGGCGACCCGTCATCAGGTGGTGAAACGCGCGGGCGCTGAACTGCAGGATGTCAAAAGAGATAATATCTTTTGGATTTCCATTGGATACCTGCTGGCCGATGTTCCAATCCAACACCATTACCTGTTCCCTCGGGTGGTTCCAGTAATAATGCAGGGCTTTATGATCCAGATAAACGATATCTCTTTCATGAGCGGCCTGAAGGATGTCGCAAATTTGATATGCCGCCTTCAAGGCTTCGGTGACTGAGAAGCTTCGATGATATTCTCCTCGTGTATAGCCAGAATCACAGCGAAGATAAAGATTGTCTTCCCAGCGGCGCGGCAGGATCAGAAAAGCAAGCCAGTTCTCTTTAAGCCGATTTTCCATTTCGCTGAGAAAATTCTCAATTTCATTTGGAAGATAGAGAACAAGTTCACCCGACATATTTTCAGCAGAAGCTTCTTTTGCCCGGGATGTTGTCATCGGAGGAATCTCTGCGGGCCAATTGCCTTGCATCACTTTGAGATAACCGAGCCCCAACAAAGGGCTGATGCCCGGAATATCCTTCATTTTATCAAGGATGCGCACTTCGTTGATGAATAATGGCTTGGCATAATCCTTTTTATCAGGGCGCATGATTTTGATCGCGGGATAATTGGCATATTCGCCATTGAGAGGTGGAAAATCAAGTGTAAAAACACGCGCGGAAGAGCCGGTTGCTTCCGGAACTGCAAAATCTCGCAGTCCGGCGGTTAACCAGGTGTCCAGCGGTTCTTTGATTGTCATATGTTGATCAGGTCCAAATTGTAGTGTTTCCATAAAATGTGTCCAAGTCTGATGGCTTATTCTTAAAAAGTGGAATCGACCAGCCAGGTGTAAAGTGGATGGTCGCTTGATAGTGATAATACCACTTTTCGGCGGTCTTCTGAAGTTCCTGTATCACGTACACGATCGAGGTCCGACTGCCAGTCTGGCACTTTCTGGAGGTCTGGTTCCTGTACCAGCACGTCTTCAATGACAGCCAGGTGTCCCAGGATCCTGTCTATTGTGTTCATTTTTTGGGATCTCTCCTTTTGATTTTGCTCCAGTTCGGTAAAGTTAAGCCTGATAAGGCGGATGTGTTGGGATAACTCAAGCAGGCGAGAGGAAATTTGCCGGATGGGATCGAGCTGGCTGTGATAGAGAATGCGTTCAAGCCGGTTATCCGATTGCTCCTGTTCGTTGCGCCAGGACAGGAAAAGTGTGCGCACTTTGTCGATCGATTGTTCAAGGGATACCAGCCAGTCCTTGTGGAAGACGCCGAGATAGATTTGGGCCCAGGTTTCTTTAATACCAGCCAGCTGTTTAGCAATATCCAGCAGGATTTCGTTATGCAATTTGTTTATATTGTCGATTGAATCAAATTCTTCTTCCAGTATCAGGCAGAGAGCGGGCATGATGTTTGTTTGCCAACGGCGTGTGATTTCACAGGCCTGCTGGATGATCTGCCAATCTTTCAGGGAAGTAGTGCAAACTTCCTCCAGAGCTTTTTCCAGAACGCCCATAGATAGTTGGGTTCGCCAGTTAATCAGCGCGCCCAGCACCTGGCAGGTTTTCTCTAATGCCGGATGGGGAGGCTTTGTGTAAAGGTTTGAGATGGTTTCGCGGTCAAAATTGAGTGACAGCGCTTGCGTGAAACCTCCAATGAGTTTTCGGCAGGTCGGATGATACTCAGGGCTCTGTGCTTTGACAGAAACCAGACCTGCGTCAATATCGCTCCAGGCCTGCACATGCCTCTCAAAATGAGACAGAGTCTGTGTGATTTTATTCTCATCTGTGTGAACCGCTTCACGCGTTTGGAAGATTTCAGTATGTTTTAATACCCAAGGGCACCAATTTTTGACAGCGTCCAATGATGGTTTTTTGCTGGTATCCTGAGTGAGATTGGACAGCATTTGGGATAAGGACTGGAACCATGGCGGTTGACCCAATACTTTTTGTAGAGGTGGCTGTTCCTCTTGCATTGATTTAATGAAGTCGAGTGCAGAGGTTCCGGGATCTGGGCCTTCATAGAGTCGCTTCAGCCAGAGACGGAAAGCGGTGATCGTTTCTGCCAGTTTTAATAATGACCAACGATCCGGGTCCCAGGCGAGCAGCTGCTTGAATTTTTGATCCAGTTCGTCCCAATTCATCTTGACCCAGGCCTGCAAC
>JBMCLF010000215.1:0-3334 GCA_048615215.1 Candidatus Brevefilum sp. | reverse complement strand
CGAATCGGTGGATAATGGGCCAATAAAGCATTGACTATTGTTCCAGAAGAGTTTCCAGCCCCGGGATGGACGACCATTCCTGCGGGTTTGTTGACCGCAATGACCTGATTATCTTCAAATATTATATCTAAAGGGATTTCTTCCGGAATTAACCCATCAACTTCTTCTTCCGGGATCATGATTTCAACCATGTTGCCAGTTTTTATTTTTTCTCCAGCTTTTCTAACGATTTCACCATCGAGAATCACTTTCCCAGATTCAATCAATCCCTTTATTTGCGAACGTGAAATTTCCGGCAATTGATCCGATAAAAACTTATCAATCCTGCTTTCTTTATCTGATTGAACTGTAAATTGACGGGTTTTCTGATTCATACCGAATTTTCTGGATCCTCAGAATTTTCCTGGTTTAGTTGGTCTGCCGCTTTTTGAGCGCTTTTCTCTCTCTGCTCGCTCATCCAAAGCCCAAGGATTAATACGCCAACTCCTATGGTGATAGAGGAATCGGCAATATTAAACACAGGGAAACGCAGCACTGAGATAAAATCTGTAACCGGACCGAAAACAATCCGGTCAATCAAGTTCCCCAACGCACCGCCCAACTGCATTGCCAGCGCGAGGCGCATCAACTTCTCTTCTTTGGGCACCTGTGGATAGTAAACGACGATGAACACCGCCACAACCACAGCCAGGATGGCAAAAATCACGCCGCCCTGCTGAAAGAGGCCGAATGCAGCACCAGTGTTTTCCCAGTGGACAAACCGAAAATAAGGCGCAAGCCATTCCAGCGGCATCCATCTGCCACCAAACGGGATGTTGGCGCGCACAATCGCTTTGGTTAACTGATCAACAATCACAATTAAACCGGCGACAAATATCATCAACCAATATTCTTTTAATATTTTCTTCAAATCATTCTCCCGCAGTTTTATGCTTTTTCAATGCTGATGCGGATCGTTTCGTCGTCAAATTCATCCTGCAGGAAGGGCAATCCCTCCGGGTTGTCACCTGGATTGATGCTGACAGTCAGGGTTTCCTCTTTGATATAATCCTCAAAGTCCATGATAGCTTCAGCCAGACCTTTCGAGCCTGTGAAATACAGATGAATCCGGTCGGCGATATCAAGATCGGCATTTTTACGGAGTGATTGTACCCGCCGCACGAATTCCCGGACAAGTCCCTCTTTGACCAGTTCCGGTGTTAATTCCGTCAAGAGTGCTGCCAGGTAAGCCCCTTCAGAAGCAACAGCATAGCCTTCTTTAGCCTCCGCTCGCACTTCAACCTCATCCGGTGTGATTCCGTAGGCCTCCCCCTCAACATTAACCATCAGGGATTTACCATCTAGCAACTTCCGTGCGGATCGATCTGCCGGGAGCTCAAGCAGAGCTTTGTGAACCTTGGGGAACAGCGATTGAAATCGCTGGCCCAGCTGCTTGGGCAGGGGATTCAGGCTGAAGCTCACCGCTTCACTGGCACTCCCTAACAGGCTGATCTTTTTGACATTCAATTCATCTTTAAGCAATTCAGCATAATCGGACACAACACTTTGCTCATCGAGATTGCCGACCACAAAAGCGGCTTCTGCCAGGGGCTGGCGCACTTTCAGGTTTTCTGAATTTCGCGCTGCGTGACCGAGTGAGGCCAGTTTCATCACCGTGGTCATACCCCGGTTGAGGGTTTCATCAATTAAATCCGGGTCAAAATCTGGCCACTGCGCAAGATGCACAGAGATCGGCGCCTCAGGATCGGCTTTACGAACAAGATTCTGGTAAAGTTGTTCGGCCATAAAAGGCATGGTTGGAGCCAGCAGGTAGGCTAATGTTTTCAGGGCTTGGTAGAGTGTTGCATAAGCTGCTGCTTTATCCGAATCAGATTCTGTCTTCCAGAAACGGCGGCGGGAGCGACGCAAATACCAGTTGGAAAGCTGGTCCACAAACTTTTCAACCGGGCGGGTTGCCGCAGGGACGTTGTAACTTTCAAAAGCCTTTGTTACGTCTCTCACCAAAGCATTCAAGGATGACAGAAGCCAGCGATCCAGATCGCTGTATTCAGGTTCGACATCCCCTGAAGGCTCCCATTCATCAAGATTGGCATAGGTAACAAAGAATGAATAGGTATTCCAAAGCGTTAAGGTGAAATTTCGAACAACCTCTCCGACGAGATTTTCAGAAAAACGACGTTCCTGGCCAGGAGGGCTAGCGGTATAAAGATACCAGCGAAAGGCATCAGCCCCGTGCTGATCGATCACATCCCAGGGTTCGGCTACATTTCCACGGGATTTCGACATTTTCTGTCCGTCCTCATCCAGGATCAACCCAAGGCAGATCACATTATTGTAGCAATGTGAATCAAACACCAATGTGCTGATGGCATGAAGCGTGTAAAACCAGCCGCGTGTTTGGTCTACCGCTTCACAAATAAAATCAGCAGGGAATTGCTCCTTGAAGGTCTCAAGGTTTTCAAAGGGGTAATGCCACTGTCCCACCGGCATGGCGCCGGAATCGAACCATACATCGATTAATTCCACCGCCCGGCTCATACGGCCTGTGCATTCCGGGCAAACCGGGTGTATATTGTCCACATAAGGCCGGTGCAGGTCCAGGTCGCTCAAATCACGACCAGTGAGTTCGCTGAGTTCTTCCACAGACCCAACACAAAGTTGATTGTGACAGCTTTCACATTCCCAAACCGGCAGCGGGGTGCCCCAATAACGTTCCCGTCCTAAAGCCCAATCGATGTTGTTTTCCAGCCAATTGCCAAATCGGCCATGTTTGATGTATTCCGGGTACCAGTTCACATTTTCGTTTAGTTCCACAAGACGGTCTTTTAGTTCACTGGTGCGGATATACCACGTGGGACGTGCATAATATAGCAATGGTGTATCGCAACGCCAACAGAAAGGATAGGTATGTTCATAAGTATCTACGGCAAACATCAAGCCCCGTCGATCCAGTTCTTTGATGATTAGGGGATCGGCATCTTTGACCCACATCCCAGCCCAAGGCGTTACATCGCTGGTAAAACGACCGTTTTCGTTTACCGTCATCAGGATAGGAAGGTCGTTTTCGATCGACATTTGCATATCATCCGCACCAAAAGCCGGTGCAAGATGAACCAGTCCGGAGCCATCCTCCGTGGTGACAAAATCAGCTAAAACGACAAAATGGGCGTCTTTATCCACTGGCATAAAGGTGAAAAGCGGATGGTAATGTTTACCCTTCAATTGCCTGCCTTTGAAGGTTTTGACCACTTCGTAAGGTCGCTCTCCCACAACTTTTTCGAGCAAGGCTTTCGCCAGAATCAGGAACTCCTCCTCAGAACCCTCACCCAGTGAG
>JBMCLF010000214.1:0-3352 GCA_048615215.1 Candidatus Brevefilum sp. | reverse complement strand
TTACCAAGCCCGCTGGCGACCGCGTCTGCGGCCGCAACAGCGATGTTGTTCAGCAAGCAAAAGCCCATCGCGCGGTCCGGTTCAGCATGATGCCCGGGTGGACGCACCATCACAAAGCCGCAGCCCGTGCCTTCTGCAATGATCTTCCGGCTGACGGCCAGCGTGGCGCCGACCGCTCCCAGCGCGGCCTGGTAACTGTCTTCTGTCACATAGGAGGGTGAAGGTTCAAACTCATGGGCGCCTTTCTGACTTTCTGCGCGCAAAAATGATAACAGGGATTCACGATGCACCAGCGTCACATCAGCGACTGTCGCATGTGAAAAATCAAGCCAGGCCATCTCAGGATAAGGTGGATGCTCCACCCATTCCCCCAGGGATTGGATGCGTTTGGGAGATTCAGGATGCCCCGGGAAACGATGCCCCAGCGCCGCCTGGAATGTACAATAAATATCAGGTTGTTTTTCGTTCATAATTCACACACAAAGTTTAGTATACCGCAAGACCTGCTACCCTGCGCCGGTTTTAGGCGCGAAAACAAAGCGTCGTTCTAATGTAAAATTTTGAGACACTTCTTTTTTCTCGCCAATCTTTATTACCCTCAAAACAAAGCAGAGAGGGTCCCAACCAAACGAGAAAAGAGAGGCCATCACCCTTGCCCGCCCGGCGGAGGCGCTGCAGTACTGTCTCAAGTTTGATTTGATGTAAACGTTTCTCCAATCACACCAGTCAGAATGTCCCCTAATTCATAGCGGTGTAGGGGTTGTTTAGTTGCAGCAGCTAATCCTATATTGGCACACAAAAGCTTGTGTGGACACCTGCGAGAGAGATGTGGAATTCCTCAATTTAGCAGTAATGGTAAGAAAATATTATGCGTTGTGTCAGCCATCAATGCATAAGTGCCAAACGTGGTGATAGTGGCTGTTGCAAGACGGTGATCTTCACCAACTGTGCTATCCAATGATAGCCATTCAGCCCCAGTCCATTGGAAAATCTGAGCTGTATCCATTCTGGCGTCGGTGGCTGTATCCATATATCGCAATGATAGGGTTGCGCTGCCCATTAATATCAGCCCATCGCTAGCCTGAGTTGAATAAGGTCCGCTAATCAGATAACGGTCTTTCGGCAGACCAGCTTTTCATTTACCCGTCACAATGCACAATGAATTGATATACTGAGCAGCTTGATGTTGGCAAAAATCATAACTGCTCAGGTCTGAGAAAGAAAATTTGTTAAAAGGAGTCATCGCTCCATAAAATTCTAATTAACCATATGGTAAATAATCCAAATTAGTCAGAAAAAACCAAATTTGTCAATTATGGTTCGAAGAAAACAACTGCGCACCAATCATTATCAAGCCTGGTTTCAATTTGCGATATTTCTGCTGTCTCAAGACTCACAGGGAGTCAGAAATCAGCTTTCAGACGATCTCCAATGAAATCCCCGATAGCGTTGGGTGTGCTGGTTGAAAAGCCGACCACATCCAGCATAAAAGGGTCATCCGGATCCGCGATGGTCACATCGTTGGCAACCATGCCAACCACCACCAGTTTCGCCGGGATGCCGGTCTTTTGCCGGTAGTCGTTCAGCGCCTGTGCGGGGTGGATTTTCCCACACCAGGTTTCATTATCCGTGTAAATGACGAAGGCATCCACTTCCAGCCGGTGCTTTATGGCGTCCAGCATGGGCTGGGCGCAGTCAGTGGGGCCTAAGGGCAGACCGCCGATGGTATTGACCACACTGGCGAGATCCATCCGGGCGTTCAGTCCCAGGTCCACCAGTTTGCCGGTGAAGCCCTTGATTATCCAATGCTTTTCAGTCTGCATCGTGACCATCGCCAGCGCCGCCGAGGCTTTCCGGGGAGAAAGGCCGGGAATCCCGCCAACATGCCCTCTGTTCATGGAATTAGAAACGTCCAGGGCCAGGTAGAGCCTTTTGCCAGTAGGCAAAATAGTCTCAAAGCTGAGAGCAAAGGACTCATTCAGGGCATCCAAAACTTGTGGCACAGGGTTCCACTGGCCCTTGCCCCGGGCGCCCTGGCCACTTCCGTAAGTGATCAGTGCCGCCAGCACCTGCAGGGGGTGGACACGGGCCCGCTTGAGGGCCTCCATATCCACAATGCGTTGTGTGACCTGGTCCACCACATCCCAAGTGGCCTGGGTCAGCAAGCCGATCTTGCTCATGTTGCCCAGGTTACGGAGGATGGCCGTCAGGCCCAGGCCTGGGAGCATTGCCTCCCAGACCCCAGGTGATTTCAGATATTCCGTCGGGATGACCTCGCGCGGCGCATTGTAAGCCTTGATCAACTCAATCACTTCGTCTTCGGATTCGGCCTGTTTCAGGCGTTCCAGACCCTGAGCCAGGCCAGGCAATTCATCTGCTGGGATGTCCTTACCTGTGGCCCACTGGAAAAGCTTGTTGGTGGTTTCATCTGGTGGTGTTGGATGGGCCAGACGCAGCAAGTCCGCATGAGACCAGCCATCCCGTGATTGGTATTTGGACATTTGAAAGGCCAGGGCTTCGGTGTCTTTAGAAAGATACCAATCGGAGATCACCCGTCGTAAGCTGCGGCCCCAACCTCGCAGACCATTGATATAATCGGCAAAGTGGAACAGGTGCGTACCGATCCGCGCCACTTTGGGAAGGGCCGCCCTGGCATAGGCGCGGGTTTCCTGATTTTCGTCCGCAAGGGCCAGGGCCAGGGCGAACAGGGCCGGGTCATTTTTGTAGGCCTTGCCGCTTTCAGAAACATCCACGACGGTGTCCACAAAGCGTTTTGGATTATCTTCAAGGCAGAAAAGCACATTTTCCGCATTTTCACGGGTGAGGGTTTGTTCGCTGACATAGTAGGTGCCGCCCTCTGTTCCCAGAATAAGGAAACGCATCAGGCGCGCCCAGGGATCCAGGGCCCAAACGAAACCGCCGGCGTTGTTAGGTACCTGTTCCCGGCCGGGGATGGGCTGGTTTTGAGGCGTTTTCTTTTTGTTGAAGAGATTATACAGTTTGTGACTCATTGTGACCTCCCGAAGGATAAAAATTTAGCCAGGCAAATATCTGGGTGGGAAAGAAACTGAAAGGGAGTCGAACCCACATCAATTAAGATGCGTCTCAAACACATCAATTAAGATGCGTCTCAAACCAAGATAACCCACACCAAGCGGCCCGGCTAATTGGGCTGGTGGGATTCGAACCCACACTATTCGAGGGAAAATCGGTAATCATTCACCGCGGCTCGCGATGTGCGAACAAAGGGTGTGAATGAATGAGTGCTCTACCAATTGAACTACCGGCCAGCAGATTGTTAACATGGAGCCAGTGGGATTCGAACCCACAACCGATGACCAGTCACCCCCGG
>JBMCLF010000213.1:0-3392 GCA_048615215.1 Candidatus Brevefilum sp. | reverse complement strand
CTCTGATTCCAGTGCATGCCTGATCTTCAAGGCGGATTGATCCGGATCCACAGGCAGCAGCAGAACCCAATCCTCCGGATCTCCCCAAGGACCGCTGACATTGGAATGGTCAATGCCGGCATTGGCACTGATGAAACCCAAACGATGTTCAACGATGATCAAATTTTGGCGAGTACGCAGCACCTGCTGGCTTTCTGAGAGGATCAATTCCAACAAGCGGGGATCTTTGCCAGTCAGCGTGGCATAATGTCCTGCTTCATCGGAGGGTTGTACCGTTCTCAGGTTAACAAGGCGGTTCTCGGCTTTGGAGACGATCTTCTGTGCCAGCACAAGAATATCCCCATCTTCCAGGGATAGACCGTCGTTTTTAAGCGTTTTAACAATCAAAGCGGCAAGATCATCATCCGGGTTAACCAGCGGGAAATCCCTCAAGGGGCTAAGGGTCAGCGTCATGCACTATTCCTCGTCAGGGATCCCGGTAATCCGGATGCCTGAAGCATGGACGTGATGTTGGATATTCAAACCGATCAGGATGGATGTCAAGCCTTCCACAACCGCAGTGTTTTCTATCGGGCCGGCATCCCATCCCTTCAGGCCGGTATCTTTGACCAACCCTAAAACAACCTGCCGGGCGTCTTTTCCCTTCCCTGCAACCAGGACATCACAGTCAACATCCCCTTCACCCAACAATCTTTCATGCGAGATGTTTTGAAAGGCGTCAACCACCTGGCAATCGTCTCCCAGGATTTCTTGAGCTTCCTGTGCTGCAGACCCGGCAGGTGGCAACTGGACTTTGGTAACCTTTGGGGGGACAATCGGCACCACAACATCCACCACGATCTTGCCTTGCAGAACATCCTTCAGATCTTCCAATGTGGGTCGATGCGCGGAATAAGGCACTGAGATCACGGCGATATCACAGGCCGCCACAGCCTCCCGGTTCTCCATCCCGCGCAGGTTCTCCGCAGGCTTCCCTAGCAGGTCGTTTACCGCTTCCACAGCCTTTTGTGCTTTTTCATAATTACGTGATCCAATGATCACCTCATGGCCAGCCAGAATCCAGCGGTACGCCAGGCCTTTGCC
Organism: Candidatus Brevefilum sp.; assembly: GCA_048615215.1. GTDB lineage: Bacteria > Chloroflexota > Anaerolineae > Anaerolineales > Anaerolineaceae > Brevifilum. The sequence goes on along the minus strand of JBMCLF010000213.1, from coordinate 2,309 downwards.
TTCTTTACCCGTACCACCAACAAGTCCAATTGTATAGAGCTTCTTTTCATCAATCATTCGGTTTTTCCTCAGTCTTTTGCTTAATCCGGTGTATTGGCTGCAATTTCCTCATAGCGCTTCCAGGTCTCTTTAGAAACCTCCATTGCTTCTGCAGCAATTTTTTCTTCATCCAGCGTGAGTAATTCCCTCTGATACATGAGGGGTTTACCCGCAACAATCGTGGCGGTAACCATACTCTCATGAAAACCAAACAAGATGTGCCAGGGTAAGTTACCGGGGGTCAGCGGGGTAAAGGGGTGATAATCCACAAAAATCAAGTCTGCGGCTGCCCCTTCAGCGATCTCACCAACGCTCATGCCATCAAACACGCCTGTGACAAGATCGGCGTTATTTTTCACAGCCATCTGAGTGACGGTGTAGCCGCCCATCCGTTGGGGATCACGGTGGGCGATTTTATGAAGAAGATAGGCTTCCTTCATTTCCAGCCACATGGTATTCGAAAAGCCATCATTGCCCAGACCCAGCCTGATTCCCTTCTCCAGCATTTTTTCAACAGGGGCAACACCCACAGCATTGTTCATATTTGACCGGGGCTGGTGGGTGAGCCAGGACTTTGTATCAACCAATCGATCCATTTCACTCTCATCCAGATGAACGCCATGGGCCAGAATACTTTCTGGGCGTAGAATGCCAAATTGCCCCAACCTGTGCACAACGCGCACCCCGGATCGCTCGAGACTGTCTTCCTGGTCGGCTTCACCTTCTGCAGCGTGAATGTGGAAACCCACCCCTTCAGGGCACAGCGCAACCGCCCGCTTCAGCGTCTCATCCGACAGGGTCAGGCTGGCGTGCAGGCCAAAATGCGCCTTGAGGTTCGCATCCTCGGGATTGCGTTCTTGTATCCGCTTGATAAACCGCAAGTTCTCTTGTAAACCCGCTTCAACCTTCTCGGGGCCATCCCGATCGGTCACCTCATAACAAAGGGAAGCCCGTAGGCCAGCCTGGTTGACTGCCTCTGCAATCATATCCAGGGAGCCTTCAATCGCATTGGGTGAGGCATGGTGGTCAATCAAGGTCGTTGTGCCGTGCTTAATCGCATCCACCAGGCATACCAGGGCAGAATAGCGAACCCCTTCTTCGTCCAGGGCCTTATCCAAATGCCACCAAAGCTTTTCAAGGATTTGGGTGAAATTTGCCGGGGGATCGCCCGGAATACCCATTCCCCTTGAAAATGCGCCATAAAAATGAGTGTGGGCGCATATGTTTCCCGGCATAACATACTGCCCTTCTGCATCCAAAGGTTCTTCATCCGGAAATTCTCGGATCAAATCTGCTTGAGGGGCGATCTTTTCGATCCGGCCGTCACGAATTAACAACCCTCTATCCTCATCAATAATCCGGTTATCGGCTCCCCAGGTAATTAGCTTCCCGTTGATGATCAGCATATTAACCTCTCACTAAATTTTTCGGTTATTTGAGTCTATATATGAAAAAATTATAGCACATGGGCATCAATAAAACTGCATGAAGAATGATTAATTCTACTTCCATGATAATACCAATGCTATAATCCATGTACTACAGAAAGCAAAACGATATGAGTGAGACCCAAACACAAATACCACCCTCTTTTTATGAAGGGATACGATTATTTAACCAACAAGATTTTTATGAAGCCCACGAGTATTTTGAGGACGCCTGGCGCCAAACATTCGGTGATGAACGCGAATTTTTCCGCGCCTTGCTTCAATTAAGCGGTGGCTTTTACCGCCTGACCCAGAACCGTCCTGAGGCCGCCAGAAAATTCTTTGCCCACGCCCATAAATGGCTGGCGCTTTATCCTGACAATTTTCACGGCTTTGATATCGCCCAGATAAGGGCTTACACTGACCAATTAATCAAAACTATTGATGAGAAGACTCCTCCAGATGAGATTTTGCAGGAGCAATTTCAACCCATGCAGCCCCTGGATGGTCCGCACCAATGATAATTCTAATTACCGGCTTTGAACCCTTCGGTGAATCTTCAATAAATCCCAGCCAGATGCTGGTTGAATCCCTTTCTGAAGACGATTATGATAGTTTCAAAAATGATTGCAAGGCAGCCGAAATTCTTATTATGGAATTAATCCTTCTCATTAACCTGACCGAGACTAATAATAATTAATTAATGCCCAAAACAAAAACCTCAGGATACATCGCCAATTTGGTACAATTTTAGGCCGGTTCACCTGTCTCTTCTTCGGTGAATACGCCACATTAAAAATCCGCCCCATAACACGGGGCGGATTTTGTTGATTGGGTTCCTGT
>JBMCLF010000212.1:0-3394 GCA_048615215.1 Candidatus Brevefilum sp. | reverse complement strand
CGGTATTTTCGAGAGGTTCGAATATTTTCTACCAGATTCTGAATTTTTTGGGGGGTCAAGTTCATTTTGTCACCAAAAATGCCAGTTCGGCATCGAAAAGAAATTCCAGTACCCGCCAATTCTTATCCTTCAGGATTTCATAAAAATGCTCGCGGTAGAAATCCGGCATGCCCTTTTTTTGTCCACCCAGGCTGCTTACTGGGAAAGAGACCAGGATATGATCGGCTTTGATAGATTGTAATAGGCGCTTGGCTATTGATTTGTCCACCTGTTCCAGACAAGGAATGGATTTTAAAAGCAAGGCTACCTGTGCTTTTTGGTCGGGTATCTCTGAAATCAGATCGCAGGGTTTTGCCCAACCCTTAAAGTTTATATGCTTAAGAAATTCTTGCACCAAATCTAACAAGTCCAGGTAAATATCACAGCCAAAATAGGTGCAGTTTTCTGACAGCGGCATCCAGGGAATTGCCAGGGGATTTAAGCCGCAAGCCAGGTCAAGCACGCTGGTTACAGGGGCAAGCGGTGCAAGGCAGGTTTTAAAGAAATTATCAAGAATGGGAATCCGCTCTTTTGTCGACGAGTGTATTTTCATTGTTTCCCGGCAATAGTTTGTGATCTGCACGGATTTGGGATTATGAGGTAATTCTTTTAGGGCCAATTTCAATTCTTGATAATCTGGTTTTTTTCGAAAATATGCCCCGCCAATTTGATGGAGTTTGTTGCGGACATCTTTCACAGCCGGTTTACCCCTCAATCCGCGGTGGAAAGCGTCTTGAGCCAGATGTTGGATTAGTTCTTGTGTGATGGATTGGTATTTTCGGTTGCTCTGTACTATTTCGACTAATCGAGAAATTTGACGATCATCCATCCTGACCTCGCAGGTGCGCAGTGAGCTGGGTCATAAAACGTAAATTGTGCAGGGTTGCCAGGCGATGATAGAGCCAGTCACCGGTTTTGAACAAGTGGTGGAGGTAGCCGATGCTGTAATGCATGCAGACAGGGCAGTCGCAGAACTCAGAAACCGGGCGGTTGTCCTTGATGTACTTTTTGTCTTGAATGTACACATACTCAAACCAGTCTTCACCTTCGCCACGCGGTTGCTCTGGCGGTATGGTGTATTGCATCAGGCGTCCATGACGGGCATCCCGGGTTGGAAGGGCGCAGTCGAAAATGTCGTATCCGAGTTGATGGGTTTTTCTGAGGTTTACAGGATGGCCAATCCCCAGGGCGTGCATGGGGTATTCCTGGGGGATTAATTCCCGGGTGAGGGCGATCATATCTGTCAGGAGGTTGTTCTGGGCATCAAGGGGCCAACCGCCATAGCCAAAACCATCGAATCCAATTTTGAGTAAACCTTCAGCACACTTGCGGCGCAGGTCAGGGTAACCGCCGCCCTGGATCACGCCGAAGATCAAAGGCCGTTTGGATTCTTCCAATTGGCGTTGGTCAATCTGATGCTGATATTCCTCTTTACAGCGCCTGGCCCAATCCAGGGTGCGCTCAACAGAAGCCTCCTGCTCTTTCCGGGGCGTATCCACATGGGTGCAATCGTCCAGGCAGATCACTACATCGCTGTCGTAGTTGATTTGTAGTTGAATGCTTTTTTCAGGTGAAAGGAGAAACTTCCGGTTTCTGCCCTCCGGGCGAAAGATGATGCCGCGTTCGCTGATAGATCCGAATTTGTCGGATTGGTGGATCAGAGAATAGGCCTGAAACCCGCCTGAATCGGTGATGATCACGCCGGGCCAGCCAGCAAAGCGGTGCAGGCCATCAAAGGCCTGGATGGTGCTGGAGCCAGGCTTCTGCATCAGATGGAAGGTGTTCATCACCAGTGCTTGAATTTTCACATTCAATAGGTCTCTGGAATCCACCGCGCGCACGTACCCGGAAGTAGCATCCGGCAGGAATGCGGGCAGGAGCAGCGTCTTGTCACGGAGTGTCAGCTGCGATCTTTGTCTCATATCAGCGGCGCCTTCGTTTGTTAAGATTGAGGATCAAGATAAATTCCCGTTTTTGGCCTGAGACTTTCGAAAGGATCTCCCCAACAGGTCCCCGGTAGACTGCTTCTCTTTTTTGAGTAAGGTCGCAGGCCAGAAGGATGTCCTGGTTCTTCCCAAAAACCGCCTGGACATCTTCTAAGAGTTTTGTCAGCCGGTATGGTGTATCCATCAGGATCACCGGGACGGATTCAGTAGTGAATTTTTGTAAAAATCGCTCTCTGGGCTGAGATTTTCTGGGCGGGAAACCTGCAAAGATGAATTGGTCAATGGTGAACTCGCACAGCGAGAGTGCCGCCATTAATGACGCGGGTCCCGGAACGGGCGATATGGGAATCTCATTTTGATACAGCAATTCCAAAAGATGCTGGCCTGGATCGGCAAAAACAGGGGTGCCCGCATCAGAGATGATCGCCATTGATTCTCCCTGTGCCAGGCGCATCATGATGTTAGGGGCTTCTTCTGCTTCATTGTGTTCGTTGAGTGGAATTAACTCATTTGCAATTTCCAGGCGGTTGAGCAGGCGGCTCCCCTGACGGTATTCCTCGCAAATCACAGCATCGACTTTATTGAGGATATCCAATGCACGCAGTGTGATATCCTTCAGGTTTCCAATGGGCGTGGCGACGATGTATAATTTTCCAGTTTTGTTGTAATTTTTCATTTATTTAATTGTAACATCCTGATTGATAAGATGAAAAGGTTGATGGGCTTCTCTGGTCAGACTTTTTGTATTATGGCATAATCTACAACATGGGTAAGAACCGTAAGAAAGGTGATATATGAAAAAAGTCAGCCGCTTGACCCGTGTTTCACTGCTGTTGGCGGTGTTATTTGGGGCTGATAAAATTTTGGGCGTCTTCCGCAATGTGATCATCGGACGTCAATTCGGGCTTTCGCAGGAATTGGATGTTTTCAATGCCGCCAATAATCTGCCTGACCTGTTGTTTGCATTAATCTCAGGAGGCGCGCTGGCCATTGCTTTGATCCCAATGCTCTCAGAAACGCTCACCAAAGAAGGACGGGAATCTTCCTGGCGGTTGTTTTCACGTGTTGCCAATCTTGCCTTTTTGGTGACGGGCGGCCTGGCGATTGTGGTGGGCTTGCTGGCCGGCCCGATTATCCGGGGAAAATTGGGAATTGCGCCTGGTTTCAGCCCGGACCAGCAAGCGTTGGCAATCCAATTAATGCGGCTGAACTTGATCTCAACCCTGATCTTCTCCCTCAGCGGCCTGGTAATGTCGGGATTGCAGGCAAACCAGCATTTTCTTTTACCAGCGATGGCACCGCTGGTCTATGACTTCGGGCAGATCTTCGGTGCGGTCATTTTGGCACCTCAGGAAGGATATCAGATTGGCGGAATCACTCTACCGGCATTTGGATTGGGAATTCACGGC
>JBMCLF010000211.1:0-3408 GCA_048615215.1 Candidatus Brevefilum sp. | reverse complement strand
CGTTCGACTTGCATGTATTAGGCACGCCGCCAACGTTCATCCTGAGCCAGGATCAAACTCTCCGCATTAAATATCACCTAAAAAGGTGTTTCGTTCATTTTTGTAGCGGAATTAGTTAGATCTAGAATCGATCATTTTTTCATTGACGAGGTTTGTCATCTTCCTATCACTCTTCAGTTGTTAAGGTTCTATCTCTCAAAGCGAGAGCCTGATTCTACTCAACCACCCAGCTTTTGTCAAGAGCCTTTTCGGTTTTCCCGAGTGGCCTTTTCAGACAAAAGCGCCGATGTTTTTTTCATCAACACCGGCCGCCTAAAATCGCTGTGTTTTTCTTACGAGTTGAATTTTGTGCTCACGCTCTGCGTTTTCGATTTTCAAAGATCTGCATGTTTCCATGCGAAATCAAGGTCCCTTTTTGGAGGGAAGTTTATCTTACTACATTCTCTTTCCGTAGTCAAGAATTTTTGCCAAACTCACCAGGATTTCTCTTGTCACGTTGACTTTGAAAATTCCAAAACGCTGGTCGATATTTTCTTTTTATGGGTCTGCTCATCTACTGAGCTAGGCCTGTGCGCTAAGCACGAGAAAGGATTATACCTACTCTATTTCCTTTGTCAAGGAATTAGTGGCGGATTAACCTTAAAAATTCATAAACTGTCTACGAAACAGCCAGGTCGACTTCCAAACCTCGCTGTTCCATCCACTCCTGCATCGTTTGGCTTGTCAGGTCCAGCTGAATCGGGGTGATCGAAACATACCCTGCCAGCAGGGCACCATAATCCGTCCCGGCTTTTTCCACACCAATCGGGGCTTCTCCGCCGATCCAATAGTAGGGATTGCCGCGCGGATCCAACCGACGTACAAGTTCATCACGGTAAATACGCAGACCCTGCCGTGTGATTCGAAAGCCCTTCATCTCCGATAACGGGCCATAAGGGACATTTACATTCAGGATCATATCTTCCGGGAGACCATCCTGTTCTCTGAGCCAAAGAAGGAGCCGCCGGACAGCCTCGGCCGTCGGGCCGTAATCCACCTGATCGGAGAGATCTTCCGGCCGATCAAGTGAGATGGCAATCCCAGGGATGCCCCAGATGGCGGCTTCCATTGCAGCAGTGACCGTACCGGAATATGTGACGTCATGCCCAATGTTGGCATTCGGGTTGATCCCTGAAAGCACCATGTCGATCTTGTCCGGGATGAAACCAAGCTGTGCCAGGGCCACACAATCGGAAGGCGCTCCATCACTCGCCCAGGCTGTGGTCCCATCTTTCAGCGTCGTCTCGTTGACCCGCAGCGGCCGATGGAGAGTCTTGACATGCCCGGACGCAGACCAGTTATGGTCCGGTGCCAGCACCGTCACCTTATCGGATAAAGACCGGGCAGCCTTTGCCAGAGCAAGTAAACCAGGCGCGTGCACCCCATCATCATTGGTTACCAATATGTGCATTGTTCCTCTTTTCAATGAAAATTCTTGAACGAAACTCAGTGGCGTTTTCGACTCTTTTTCTTGTGCCGCTTTCTTCCGCCATTGGACGATTCTTCCGCTGGCTTGGCGGAAGACTGCAACTTCTTCAAGTCCTCACCACTCATCAGCCGCGCTCTGAACATCTGGCTGATCACGCCGGCACGGATATCCGAGAGCAGGCCAGAGAACATCTCACTGGCACCGCCTTTATAAGCTACCAGAGGGTCTTTCTGACCGTAGGCCTCCATTCTGACGGATACGCGCAGGGCTTCCACACGGGTCAGGTATTCGACCCACAATTCGGAAATCTTGGAGAGCAGCAGTTGGCGATACAGCTGGTTCTGAGCAAAACTCCCCAGTGTTTCGACGACGGCCTGACGATCCTCTTCAGTGATTTGATCCAGGGGTTGGTTTTTGACCCGAGAAAAAACGGTTTCCCCGAGGTTGTCCCTCAAGCTGTTCTGCCAGTCTTTGGTCAAATTCCCAAGTGTGTGCCCAGCCTTATACAAACGATCTAGTTCAGCCCCTCCCCAAACCTGCGCCAGATTATCCTGGGCGCGCTCCAGATGCTGCAGGATATCCGCCTGAACTTCAGCCAGAGGCTGGCCGTCAAGCTGGTGTGCGGCATGGAAGATATAGGTCAACCGGCGGGTTGCCTTCATCTTACGCCTGTGGGTGCGATCATCAAAAGTGATAACCTTCCCATAGGTCATCAACACCAACAGACGCATCAACGCGCCCGGATCTTCCAAGGCCTCTTCCAGCAGCTCCCTATTTGTCTCCAGATCCCTGGCAATTTCACCGTCATCCCCCAGAATCCGATCTGCCCGGCGCTTGAGGGTGTCATCCACCCGTTCGATCAGCAGGGGTTCAATCTCATCCCAGGGTTGAGAGATTAAATCTGCAGCCTTGAGGTTCCAGTTGTCATTCAAACGCTTTTCAAAGGTCAGCAACAGGCGGTGGACAAAGATCTGTTTCAAAGTCTGTCCTACCTGTTTGCGGACCTCCTCAACTGCCTCAAACGAACCCTCCTCCAGCCCCGAGATGAGGTTTTGATCCAAACGCAACGGAATATGCACCAGATCTGTAAGCTCCTTGCTGATATCCCGCGCCTGGTCTATCTGTCCGTAACCCAAACCTTCAATAAATGTGTCAAGGAGGTCCAAGCGTTCGGTGAGCTGCGAATCAAACCCCATGCGAGATTGCTGAATCAGCTCCACCGCCCAGTTATGCAAATGATCGTGCCAGGCGGAAAGGGCGTCCTCGCTCAAATCGATCAGAGCTGCCGCCAACGTTTCAGGCGAGTCTGCCGCCCCTACCCGATCCATCATCAGCTTAAGCGTGTAAGAAGGGTGAGTGATGCTCTCAAAATCAATGGGCGGTTGGGTTTCCTCCAGGTAAGCCATCAACTTCCAGGGGCCTTCCGGATCCTGCATACCCTCTTCCACACGCCGGCTGACCTCCGTTCGCAGCATTTCGGTAACATCTTCACGCAGGTCTTCTTTATCGAAAATTCGCTCCCGTTGTTGGTAAATGCGTTCCCGCTGCGAATTGAGCACATCATCATATTCCAGAAGATGTTTACGCACATCAAAGTTCGCACCCTCAACCCGCTTCTGTGAAGATTCCACCAGGCGTCCAATCAAGCCGCTTTCGATGGGAACACCTTCATCAATATTCAGGCGATCGAGCAAAGTCTCAACCTGTGCGCCGCCAAACAGGCGCATCAGGTCATCATCCAGCGAGAGGTAAAAACGAGAGGAGCCCGGATCACCCTGCCTGGCAGCCCGGCCGCGCAGCTGGTTATCAATCCTGCGCGCCTCGTGGCGTTCGGAACCAATCACATGCAATCCGCCCAGCTCACGCACCCGCCGCATTTCGTCCATGTAGTTGAAGAATGCATCCACATCTTCAGCATCATCACCATATTCCTCTTCAGG
>JBMCLF010000210.1:0-3431 GCA_048615215.1 Candidatus Brevefilum sp. | reverse complement strand
AAAGTGGCAAATGCGACGGGATATCAGCTGGAACTTTATGAAGGGGCGTCCAGTGATCCTGTGGAAACACAGTTTATTGGTTGTAGCGAGTGCGCTGAGGTAATATTTTCGGTTGATCCTGGGTTCTCGCTCAAAACCGAGGTCGGGCAGTATCGGTAGCGTGTCCAGGCCGATTTTGCTGGATTGATGGGGGATTGGACAGATACGCTTGAATTTAGTTATGTAGACCCTACTTTTATTTATATTCCCCATATTATTGTCGATTAAATACTGATCGTGGTTAAAACCTTGATGTCAATTTGATAAACTAAACAATTCTTCTTTGAATTAGACAGAGCATAATGCTTTGTCGTGGATTGGCGATTTTAGCCTTTCTTTTTACATTCTCCCATCCAGCGCACCCTTTTGTTGGTTTGATAGTTCACGTGATAAACTTTTGGGAGATATTAATAAAGGAAGGTTTTATGCAATCAAGCATCTTTTCCAACCAGCATTTTGATATATCCCTGCTGAGCACGCTGCAGCAAAAACCCAAGCCCTTCACGCCCGGTGTGCCGCGCTTTTGGGACGACCCGCACATTTCCAAGCACCTGTTGGCTGCCCATCTCGATCCTGACACCGATCTGGCCAGCCGCAAACCTGAGACCATTGATGCCTCGGTAGGCTGGATCATGAATACTCTTGATCTGCAGGCCGGCGACCGGGTGCTGGATCTGGGATGCGGACCCGGGTTGTATGCCAACCGCCTGGCACAGCTGGGGGTGCAGGTGACCGGGGTGGATTACTCCCGGCGCTCGATCGAATATGCGCGCTGGGCCGCGGAAGACCTCGGCCTGGCGATTGAATATCGCTGTCAGGATTACCTCAATCTGAATGAGGAAGCCGTTTATAACGCCGCCATGCTGATCTACGGCGAATACTGTGCCTTCAACCCGGAGCAGCGGCGCCAACTTTTGGCTAATGTGAAGCGATCGTTGAAGCCGGGAGGGTATTTCGTGTTTGATGTGTCCACGCCCAACCTGCCAGGCCACCAGGGGGACCACACCGAATGGCAGGCGCTGGAGACTGGCTTCTGGCGGGCGAAACCGCATCTGGTTCTGGCGCAGGGGTTCGAATATTCAAAGGAGATGATCTACCTCGATCAATATCTGGTGATTGAAGCCGATGGGAAGTTGAGCGTCTACCGCAACTGGTTCCAGGATTTTGACCGGGAAAGCATCACCGCCGAGGTGGAGGGCACGGGATTCACCGTGCAAAGCATCTGGGGGGACCTGACCGGAGCACCTCATACACCGCAGAGCGAATGGATTGGGTTGATGGTGCAAAAAAGGCTTGAGAATATTTAAGCATTGCATTGACGCCTGAAGAGGGGAAAGTGAACTGATCTGATGAGGAACTTTGGTGTTTTTCCAGCGATAGATAATGAAAATTATCAGTTATATCTGTATTTTTTTGTTATGTAATTGCATGAGGGTGTTGAAGTGGTTCTGTCTGCGACGAAGACTGATGAGGTGGGAGATGAGTTTCAACCTCACCTCTTCCGGCACTACGTGCCGCCTTCCCCTCGAGGGGAAGGCTGATATTCTGTGAATTCTTGATGCAGCACGCGATCTGCGAATTGGATAAAGGCCTATTTCCAATTTGATTATTGAATCACTGTATCAGATGTTGTAAAAACAAGTCCCTTGGGTGATTATTTTCCTGTATCCTGACAAATGTGAATCATATAGGAGTGATGTAAACCTGCAAACGTTGGTGCTATGATAAATTATCTGTCATTGCGAGAAGCACCCGCAGGGGCGCCGAAGCAATCCAAGTTGTGGTCCAGGGATAAATTTCAATATGACAAATGATGAACGAAAACTATTGATCTAAAAAGAAGTTCCATGCGAGATTATTTTATCAATAAATTTCTCATTGATAATAAATTAAATATTAATAATAAAATTTGGGTAAATTGATAAACCTTCTCCAAATAGGGTAACATTTAATTACGATGATTGCTGTAAGCAATCCAGCCTTTCATCAACCAGCACGCTTCATCGAGTAAACCTATTTAAAGAAATTGATACCCATGAAACCAGAACAAAATTCCAATGGAAACCTAAGGTTAACGAAAACTCCCACCGGGATTGACGGCTTTGATCACATCGCCTTTGGTGGACTGCCGGCCGGACGGCCCACGTTAATAGCCGGGGGTCCGGGATGCGGAAAAACTGTGTTTGGGATGGAATTTCTTGTCCATGGCGCGCGTGATTTTGATGAACCAGGTTTGTTTGTCTCTTTTGAAGTTAATCAGGAACATCTCCTGTCCGATTTTCGTTCGATGAACCTGGCCCTGAGACATTTAATAGACGAAAAAAAACTTAAAATACTGCAAGTTGATCTGGACCCCACTGAAATTGTCACGGCCGGCGATTTTAGTCTGGACGCATTGATCCTGCGCCTGGAAGCGGCCATTGATGCCATTGGGGCTGAACGCCTTGTGCTTGACACGATGGAAAAAATTTATTCCGTCCTTCCAGACAGTGCAAATCTGCGGCAGGAGATTGGGCACCTCTTTGACTGGATTCGCCAAAAAGGGCTTACAACGGTCGTCACCGGAGAAAGCGGTGATAAGTCCCTCACCAAACGCAGGTTTGAAGCCTATATCTCCGACTGTGTGATCTTGCTCGATCATCGTATTGTTGAACAGATTTCCAATCGGCAGTTGAGGATTTTAAAATACCGCGGCTCTGAGCATGGGACTGATGAATATCCCTTTGTGATTGGCGAACAAGGGTTTAGTGTATTTCCAATCACTACAGCAAAATTGGACCATAAAGTGAGCCAAGAACGGGTCAGCACTGGGATTGAGGGCCTGGATGAAATGTTCGGCGGCCAGGGTTATTTCCGTGGTTCTTCAGTGATGGCAGCAGGCAAGGCCGGTACCGGGAAGAGTACCCTTAGCGCGGCCTTTGCCAGGGCAGCCTGCAAGCGGGGCGAAAATGTTCTGTATCTGGCTTTTGAGGAATCACCCGACCAGATCATCCGCAACATGCGCTCTGTCAATATCGACCTGCAACCCTGCCGGGATCAGGGTTTGCTGCATATTGATGCTTTTCGTCCGTCTTTGCGCGGGCTTGAGGAACACCTTATTAAAATCAACAACCTGGTTGATGTAATCAAGCCAGAATGTGTGGTGATGGACCCTCTCTCCGGATTGACGGAAATTGGCACCCAAAAAGAAGTCAAAGCCATGCTGACCCGCACGATGGATATCTTAAAATCTAAAGAAATCACCCTATTTGCCACAGTGTTAACACCAGGCTCCGAATCACCGGAAGAAACTGAAGTGGGCATCTCCTCCCTGATGGATACATGGATCGCTCTTGATTACGTCATTCAAGACTCCATCAGGTTGCGCTATATCTATATTGTGAAATCTCGTG
>JBMCLF010000209.1:0-3433 GCA_048615215.1 Candidatus Brevefilum sp. | reverse complement strand
CAAGGATATTTTCATTTTAGGTGAAACTGTTCAACCCTGGTCCGCGCGAAAGGGGCACAAGTTAAAACCTTCCATGGTGGACTGCGTTATCGGACGGGGCATTCGCGTTTTAGTCATCGGGAACGGCGTTAACGGCGCCATCAGGGTGTCAAAGAAAACCCGGGAGAAAATCCGTACTGCTGGCATTGAGACCCTGATTGTTGAAAAAACGCCCGAAGCCTGCCGGGTCTACAATGAACTGGTGCGGCAGAGGGAACGGACAGCCTTGCTGGCCCATGGCACCTGTTGACCCTGGCTTTTGATATAAGTTTCGGGAAAGCCCCCATTAAAAATTCGCCTATAATAAGGTGACAATGATAATTTTTCACATAAGTCAGAATAGGAGATATGTATGGTAACCACACCCCCGCGATGGGACCTTTCTAATGTTTATCCTGGTTTGGATTCGCCGTCGCTGGCGAGAGACATTGATTGGGTCAAAGAAACCACACAGGCTTTAAAACAACTTTATGAAGAAAGATTGGTCAACATCAACACCGATGACTCCCTCGAGACCATCAATGAGGCGATCAGCAACATGGTGGACCGGATGAACGCCCTGTTGGAAAAAGCTGCGACGGTTCGAGCTTATCTGCATTCATTTATTTCGACAGATTCCTTCAACCAGCAGGCTGTTCAGATGGAATCTCAGTTTGCCAAAGTTCTGGTTGGCATTCAAAAGGTCAATGTGCTGTTGGAAGCCTGGGTCGGCCAATTCAAAGATATTCTGCCGGATGTTCTGGACCTGGGAAACAGCGCGGGAGAGCATGCCTTCCCGGTGAAGGAAATCGCTGAACAGAGCCAGTACCTGATGAGCGAGAAGGAGGAGATCCTTTCCAGCGAGCTGAGCCTGGCCGGCGCTCGTGCCTGGACCAAGCTGCAGGGTACGGTGACCTCCCAAAAGACGGTTGATTTTGAGCTGCACGGCGAGGCGCAGACTCTGCCGATGCCAGCGTTGATTAACTTACATTCCCACCCGGATGAGTCCGTGCGTAAAAGGGCTTATGAAGCCGAGATGGCAGCGTGGGAATCGGTTAAGGAGCCCCTGGCAGCGTGCATGAATGGCGTCAAGGGTTGGGTTAACACTCTGAACGAGCATCGCGGCCGGAAGGACGCGTTGCACGAACCGATTGATCAGGGGCGCATTGACCGTGAAACCCTGCGGGTGATGCTGGAGGCAATGGAGGAATCCTTCCCTACCTTCCGGCGTTATTTTAAAGCTAAAGCTGCCCGGTTTGGTCAGAAAGCTCTGCCCTGGTGGAATGTCTTTGCCCCGGTAGGTGAGCTTGAGAAGGAATACACATTCAGCGAAGCGGCCAATTTCATCCTCAAGAACTTCGGTAATTTTTCGGATGAGCTGCGCACTTTCGCTCAGAAGGCATTTGACAGTCGCTGGATTGACGCAGAACAGCGCTCTGGCAAACGCGGCGGAGCCTTCTGCATGCCGGTGCCTGGTGTGAAAGAATCGCGCATTTTGTGCAATTTTGACGGCTCATTGGACCAGGTGATGACCATCGCCCACGAGTTGGGCCACGGCTACCATAACTTCAATATGTACCAGGCGGGAAGAACACCCCTCCAACGCCAGACGCCCATGACCATGGCTGAGACGGCTTCGATTATGTGTGAGACGATCGTGTTTAACGCCGTGATGAGGGAGATCAGCGATCCACAAGAGGAACTGGCCCTGCTGGAAACGGCATTGATCAGCGATTCGCAGGTGATCGTGGATATCTTCTCGCGCTTCCTGTTTGAGAAGGAGGTCTTCGAACGCCGGCAGGATGCCGAATTGAGCGCGGATGAATTATGTGAGATCATGGAAGATGCCCAATCCAAAACCTACGGTGAAGGACTGGACCCGGCCTCCCGTCATAAATTTATGTGGACCTGGAAGCCGCATTATTATTCCGCTGGCCTGTCTTTTTATAACTTCCCTTATGCCTTCGGGATGCTGTTCGGTGTGGGGCTCTACGCCATCTACCAGCTGCGCGGCGAGGATTTTATTCCAAATTATAAACAGCTGCTCTCGAGCACAGGCAGCGCCCCGGCCGCCGAACTTGCCGCCCGATTTGATATTGATATTCGCGATAAAAAGTTCTGGCAGGACAGCCTGGGTGTGATTGAGAAACGGATTGATCGCTACTGCGAACTGTAACAGAGGCTTTTGCTAAAAAAGCACAATTTAGATTTATATTTACTGTAACGGCGACGCTTTCGTCGCCGTTATTGTTTAATGAATATGAGGGAACAGGAAAATAATGAGTGCTATGGATGGAGATTATACCTGTCAGGTTTTTTGAATGTTTTATTTTTCAAAATCATTCGATTTAAGCCAATCCTGAATTTTGTTTTTGATCTGGTCGCGCACCCGGCGGAAAAAGGCCAGCTTCTGCTCCTCAGGGCCCTCAAGGGCTGCCGGGTCTTCAAAGGGCCAGTGCAAGCGTGTGCCCATGCCGGGGAATACCGGGCAGCGCTCGTCGGCGTTGCCGCACACGGTGATCAGGTAATCGAATTCGACT
This sequence comes from Candidatus Brevefilum sp., assembly GCA_048615215.1. Classification (GTDB taxonomy): domain Bacteria; phylum Chloroflexota; class Anaerolineae; order Anaerolineales; family Anaerolineaceae; genus Brevifilum. The sequence goes on along the minus strand of JBMCLF010000209.1, from coordinate 875 downwards.
TCGCCCACAAATTCATCCAAATGTTTTGAGCGGTGATCGGACATTTCATAACCGGTCTCCTCCATTACCCGGATCGTCAGCGGGTGCACGCCGTGAGGTTCCAGCCCGGCGCTGCAGACGGAAAAGCGATCGCCGCCCAGCTCGCGCAGCCAGGCTTCTGCCATCTGGCTGCGGCAGGAATTGCCCGTGCAGAGAAACAGGACTTTGATTTTTTGATCATGGCTCATGAGAGTTGCTCCCGTTTGGGTTGTAATTAATTGATAGTATTGTATCCCTGGATTGTGATGGGTGTGGGAAAATTGGGTTATTAATCGGTTAAGATTCTTCAAAATGATTGTGTGGTTTTTCCTGTCCTCCTCGTCCCAACTGAGTGCTCTGCCCCTGCATGCGCAAAAATAAGAATTTGATCGCGCCGGTGTCTTCAGCGGCGTTGGCGTAAGCAACCCTCACCCTACCCTCTCCCTTCGAAAGGGAGAGGGTTTTGGTTTCGTTGAGGCTCATGTTTTCAAATATGGATGATTTCTCGGAGCCTTTGGCATCTGTTCGTACCTCCTCTCCCTCAGGGAGGGAGAGGACTGAGGTGAGGGTGTTGGGATGAATTTTGTTGGAAAGGTACCCTGATTGCTGCGGTGCTTCTTATTAGATCGCGGCTGTGTCTTCACCGGCGCGCAATGTCTGGGGAATCAGTTGAAGGAACCCCTACTCTTCCTAAGGATAATTAATCTGCCTGTTGCAATTCTTTAAAGATTTTAATCCCGTAATCAAAATTAAATTGCCCTTCCGGAGTGAGGGCTTCAGCCCGACATCATTTCAATTCGGGTGGCCTTATCCAGCTAAAAATAATCCCGCTTTACGTAAGAAATCCCCTGTCTTTT